>NZ_VWNC01000001.1:0-300000 GCF_013387455.1 Mariprofundus sp. NF | reverse complement strand
CGGAGCTGCACCAGCATGGATATTCGAAAAGCGCCTGATCCACAGGCGCTTGCCCGGCAGGCGGCTGCCTATATTGCCGAGCGTATCGCGACGGTATTAACTCAGCGTGAGTCCTGCCATCTGGCACTGGCTGGCGGCAATACCCCCAGAGCCACCTATGCACTGCTGCGTGAGATGGATCTGCCGTGGTCTCGGCTACACTTCTGGTTTGGCGATGAACGCTGTCTGCCGGCAGGTGATGCGCAACGTAACGACACGATGGTCAAAGAAGCGCTGCTGGCAGGTTCACCGCCTCCACCGGCACAACTGCACGGCATATCTGCAGAGCTCGGTCCTGAAGTCGCTGCCCAACAGTACACTCAAGCGCTGAGTCGCATCGAGCGCCTGGATATTGTGCTGCTGGGTCTCGGTGAGGATGGTCATACCGCCAGCCTCTTTCCTGACAATCCGGCTTTGGCCATGCAGAGCCGGGCAGTACCCGTTCACCATGCCCCCAAACCACCATCGCAGCGGGTTTCACTGAGCATGAACAGCATCAGAGATGCCGGTGAACGTATTGTCATCGCGGCTGGTGAGGATAAGCGCGAAGCTCTGACTCGTATCCTTGCCGGTGAAAAGCTGCCTGCCGCCACGATTGGTGCAGCAACATGGTTCCTTGATGAGGCAGCTATTGCCGACCTGTGCGACAACGCTGTTTTGCAGAAGCAGCGAAAAAGCGAGTGACTGCAACGTTACCGGCTGCACGGCCTGTTTTGGCACTGTTTATGCTCATAGATAATTACTAGTTCGTTGTACCGGCATGGTGGTTTTTAACTCTGGGCCGATGCCTACTGAACGGGAGCTTATAGATCCAGGTTGTGTGAATCCCCGAACCGGGATACCTGATATCGGATTGCGGCACCCACCTTTTGCGAGGGTTCAGTATTACAGGCCATCAAGCCGGGCAACGACAAAGAATCCTCCGAAGGCCTGCCGTCCCCCCCCTCCCCGGCAGGCCTTCTCTTTTCCACAACACTGTTACAAAACAGCATGCCGGTGAGATGGCACTATCTGTGCTTTAATAGTGGTATGCAGAGGCAGACGCGCATCCCGACTTCAAAGCTGGTCGCCCACCGTGGTGACCGCGCCGGTGGCATTGAGAATACGCTGGCCGCGTTTGAATATGCTGCAGCCCATGGGGCTCGCTATGCCGAGTGTGATATCCAGTTCACCCGCGATCTGGTTGCCGTGGTCATCCATGACAACCGGCTTCAACGGCTCTGCAACCGCCCTGATGTGAAGGTGATGCAGACGGAGCTGGCAGATCTGCAACAGATCTGCAGCGCTCAGTTCAAGCTCTGTGAACTGAGCGAACTGCTCAGTTGGCTGCTGCAGGTGCCGCATCTAACCCTGTTTATCGAGATCAAACCTCCCATCCGGCGCAGACTCACCGCCAGAGCCATCGCCAGACGACTGGTCGACCAGATTCCCGCCCCACTGTTGCAACAGGTTGTGCTGATCAGTCAGAACTCCGACATTATCGATGCCTGCAAGAATCATATTGGCTGCCGCACCGGCTGGGTTGCCGAAAGCCACCGCCAGCCGACCACTGCATTCGATTACATCTTCATGCCCAGCCAGCGGAGCAGCACGATCTCAAGCTGGCAGGCGCGCGGTATCAAAGTGGGGCTTTACACCGTCAACGATATCAGCGGTGCCCACACACTGCTGGAAGCCGGTGCCGATCTGATTGAAACCGACTATTTCAGCCGTTTGGCAGAAGCCCATGACTGATTACGATGTACTGATTATCGGTGCAGGCATCTACGGCTGCGGTGCGGCTCAGGCGGCTGCCGCCAGCGGCTACACAACCCGCATCATTGAGAAGAACCGTATTGCCTCGGGCACCAGCAGCCAGTCGACCAAGCTGATTCATGGAGGTCTGCGCTACCTGGAACAGGCCAACCTGAAGCTGGTCTATGAGGCACTGGCCGAGCGTGAACATCTGCTCAGACTGGCTCCTGAGCTGGTCAGTCGCGAGTGGTTCCATATTCCGGTCTATGAGGATAGCAGGCGCCCTGTCTGGATGATCCGCGCCGGACTACTGCTCTACTGGCTGCTCTCGGCTGGCCGCTCCCGTTTCAAACAGATCCCGCGCCGGAAGTGGAGCGAGCTGCTGCCCGGACTCAATCAGAAGGGACTAAAAGCAGTGCTGGCCTATGAAGATGCAGCCACAGATGATGCTTCCCTCACCGTCGCTGTGGCCGAATCGGCAAAGCAGTTCGGCTGTGAAATCTCCGAATCGACCTCTCTGCAGCGGGCAAGTTATGATGGTTCCTGCTGGCACGTGAAACTAAGCAGTGGCGAGCAGATCACTGCGCGGATTCTCATCAATGCTACTGGCGCCTGGATCAACCGGCTCGGCAACAGGATTAAACCGGCCCCGCCTCAGCAGACGATGCATCTGGTACAGGGCAGCCATCTGATGCTTAATCGGCACTGTCCCGGTTTTATCTACAGCGAATCCGTGGATGGCAGGGTGATCTTCTTCCGCCCATGGCAGGGGAAAACTCTGGCTGGCACTACCGAAACCCCCTATGCCGGTGACCCCGCCAGAATCAAACCTACAGGTGAGGAGACCGCCTCTATTCTTGCCAGCTACAACCACTACTTCCCGCAGATGCAGTGCAAAAAAAGCGACATCATCGGCACCTACTGTGGTCTGCGAGTTCTGCCCGAGAGTAAGGGCGGAGCCTTTGCAGCCAGCCGCGAGACAGTGCTGCTTTGTGACAATGAGAAACAGCCGACCTATATCGCCATCTACGGCGGCAAGCTAACCACCTACCGGCGCGAATCGGCGAGGGTAGTCAAACTGATCGGAAAAACTATTCCACCACCACATCTGGCCGATACCAGAAAAATCCCATTAATCAGGGCTGAATAACTATTTGCCTACAGTTATTACTGTAGATGTATTGTAATCTAAGCTGAAACCCTGAGACCTCGTCTATGCCACTTTACTGCAGTGCTGTAAATTCAAGGCTTTCAATCAAGCGCCTTGCCTTGCTCTCTAAAGTTTTATCCAGATTCTGAGCGTAATTGCGTTGTGAGTAATTAAAACTGATAGCGGCATTTTGATTCTGGGGGTGCCTGCAAATCAGGGCGTAGACATCAAGGATCATAAAGCCAGGTGTCGACGTTCGTTTCCTTGCCGCATGATCTTCGGTAACAATATGAGAATAGGCGCAGGTTTCACCACGATGTTCATACAGCTCGATATCATGGGTGAGCGTTACATATCGTCCTGGATTAGCAGGGTCCGTGTCATTGGCCTGCCCTTGCTTAACCGCTTGCATAAACGATTCATTTGAAGCGAAAGTCGGAAATTGAAAAACCTTTCCCTGAATTGCAAAAGTCTCATCTGTGGCCGCACCTCTTTTTGCCAGAGAAACCTCATAAGGTTGCCGCTCAATGATATACCACTCCGATTCATTTAAAGGCATAAATGAGAATCCATTCTGAACGATGATTTTGGGTGGACTATCTACCGGCAGAAGATTTGGCCGATTTGAGGCACAACCAGCCAATACCGCACTGATCAGAATAAGTACAAAGAGTCGCAAATATTTCATGGGTTTCCCCCTCCAGCCTTTTTCCCAGTATAGCAGATCATTCGGATTTTTCCGGACAAAAAAAGGCCCGCAGCGATAAACTGCGAGCCTTTTATATTTTGACTGGGAGGAAAATAAAAAGCCTTACAGCTTCTCGATCACCTTCTCCATGGTTGCCTTGTGTACAAAACGATCATGGACACGGATAGCAGGCGCATGCGGACAGAGGCTCTGGCAATCCAGATCCTCCACCTCATGACCCATCTTTCTCAGCTCTTCAGCCATATCCCTGCCACCGAAATCACTGCAGCGGGGCCCATAACAGACTCCGATAGTAGACTTACAGCTCATCAGACTCAGACCTTCTTGGCTGCCGCCCGCTCATTTCTGCCGGGACGACGGCCACGCGTGCTGTGCGGCTTGCGTGGTGAACTCGGATCATGCCTGCGGTGATCAGGCCTTCTGCGTTGCTGCTGTTTCGGCAGCTCAGTCGGCTCGTTCTCACCCGGTTCAAAACCCGGAATCACAACTTTCGGGATCGACTTTTTAATCAGCTTCTCGATATCAGCCAGTAGTTTTTTCTCATCGGCTGAAACCAGTGACAGTGACTCACCTGTGTTACCGGCACGGCCGGTACGACCGATGCGGTGCACATAATCTTCAGGGACGTTAGGCAGCTCAAAGTTCACCACATGCGGCAGCTGATCAATATCAAGACCACGGGCAGCAATATCTGTAGCCACCAGCACGCGAATGCTGCCAGCCTTAAAGGCGGCCAGTGCTTTGGTACGGGCTGTCTGACTCTTATTACCGTGAATCGCAGAGGCCTGAATGCCCTCGCTCTCCAGCTGTGTGGTCAGTTTGTTGGCACCATGTTTGGTTTTGGTAAATACCAATACCTGCTGCCAGTCACCCTCTTTAATCAGGTGTGCCAGCAGGAAACGCTTCTTGGCTTTGCTTACCGGATGCACAACCTGAGTGACCTGATGAGCTGTCTCATTACGAGCCACTTCAACAAACACAGGGTCATGTAAAAAGCCGCTTGCCAGCTGTTTGATCTCGCTGGAGAAGGTGGCTGAGAAGAGCAGGTTCTGACGCTTTTTCGGCAGCAGCTTGAGCACCTTGCGAATATCGTGGATGAATCCCATATCAAGCATGCGATCAGCTTCATCAAGCACAAAAAACTCAACCTGGCTGAGGTCGCATTTGCGCTGGCTAATCAGATCGAGCAGGCGACCGGGTGTAGCAACGAGGATATCGACGCCGCGATTAAGTTTCTGAATCTGGGGGTTGATGCCAACACCACCGAATACAACGGTAGAGCGCAGGCTGAGATGTCTGCCGTAGGTAGCGATGCTTTCGCTCACCTGAGCAGCAAGCTCACGAGTAGGGGTAAGCACCAGGGCGCGGATCGGACGTCTGTTCTGGCGCTCTGGATGTGCTTTCTGCATCAACTGCAGCATAGGCAGGGTAAAACCTGCGGTTTTGCCGGTGCCAGTCTGTGCACCTGCAAGAATATCGTGCCCTTCAAGCACAATCGGGATCGATTTTTCCTGTACCGGTGTTGGCGTGGTATAACCCTCTTCACGCACAGCGCGAAGCAGTTCGGCTGAAAGGCCGAGGTCGTCAAATGTCATCTATTTCTAATTCCGTGGCGCCCGAAGTTGTAACTCACTGAAAGTGTTGGGCACCTGTTTTATTTTCCGAATCGCCGACCATCAGTGATTGGTCGGGCAGATGAAGCAGAGAGTATCCCCGCTTCAGGAGCGCCGCACCCTGCGCATTATCCAATAAAGCACAATCTTATTTTTATTACAATCTCTTAATAACCGCTGACAGAAGGGGGAAGTTGCTCCTCCAGATAGGTGTAACCAGCCAGCCCCTCTTTATAGAAGCGCAGGAATTGACTCGACTCTGCAGCACTCAGACGCCCTTCAGCTTTGGCATGGCTTAACTGACGGCGCATGCGATCAAGCAGCACCTTCTCGTTGAACTGCACATAATCGAGCACTTCAGCCACGCTTTCGCCCTCAACAATCTGCTCCAGCTCATAGTGATCGCCATCCATGCGCACATGCACGGCATGTGTATCACCAAAGAGATTATGCAGATCGCCGAGAATCTCCTGATAGGCACCGGTCAGAAATACGCCGATAAGGTAATCATCGCCATCGTTGAGAGCGTGCAGTGGCAGTGTCTCGGAATGACCGTCCTCCAACGCGAAGTTCTGGATCTTGCCATCGGAGTCGCAGGTGATATCCACCAGAACACCCTGCCGTTCAGGCTCTTCGTTGAGGCGGTGGATCGGCACCACCGGGAAGAGCTGATCAATAGCCCAGGAGTCAGGCAGTGACTGGAAGAGTGAGAAGTTGCAGAAGTAGCGGTCAGCCATCTGTGTGTGGATACCCGGAATCAGCTCGGCAACCTCATCCTCATCAAGCTTATCAATCAGCACGGTAAGCATGTGCCAGTAGAGCTCATCTGCCTGTGCCCTTTCGGCCAGTGTACAGTGACCCAGCACGAATAGTCTGTTCACATCCTCACGCAGGGATACCACATCATGCAGCGCCTCGCGCGCTTCGATCTTGTCAAAGTCGGCATAGGTATTCCAGAGCTGGCGCAGCTGCATGGGAGCTTCATCATCCGGCTCATGCACAGGCGGATGACTACTGCGTTTGGTTACACCCAGCACATCGATCACCATCACCGCATGGTGGGCCACCAGTGCCCGCCCCGATTCAGAGATAATATGTGGATGCGGTAGATCCTCATCATCACAGACCGCCTTCAGCGACCAGACAATATCGTTGGCATACTCCTGCAGTGAGTAATCCACCGAGGTGTGGGTACCGGAGATCGAGCCATCATAGTTCACACCCAGACCACCACCGACATCCATATACTCAATCGGCGCTCCCAGCTTGCGCAGCTCCACATAGAAACGCGCCGCCTCCTGCATCGCCTGCTTGATGCGACGAATACGTGGCACCTGCGAACCGATATGGAAGTGCAACAGACGCAGAGCATCAAGTTTGCCGGCATCTTTAAGCTTACGCACCACCTCAACAAGCTCTGATGCAGCCAAGCCGAACTTGGAGCGGTCACCACCGGAATCTTCCCACTTACCCTGACTGGTTGCAGCAAGTCGGCAGCGCAGACCGATCAGCGGCTCAACATTAAGGCGTTTGGATGCTTCGAGAATCATATCCAGCTCGTTGGACTTCTCGACCACGATAAACACCTGCTTACCCATCTTGCGACCTATCATGGCCAGCTCGATAAACTCGCGATCCTTGTAACCGTTGCAGACAATCAACCCTTCAACATCTTCAAGCATGGCCAGTGTGGCGTGCAGTTCAGGCTTTGAGCCGGCCTCAAGTCCCCAGTTAAACTCGGCACCGAACTCAATAATCTCTTCTACCACCTGGCGTTGCTGGTTGACCTTGATCGGATAGACACCGTAGTAGCGTCCCTCATAACCGGACTCTTCGCGTGCGATTGTAAAACGCTGATGAATCTGGGACATACGCTGTCTGAGAATATCGGAAAAACGCAGCAGCAGCGGCGGATAGAGGTCGCGCTTGGCCAGCTCATCACAGAGCTGTTTCAGATCAACCTGATGCTCACCATCGGGAATCGCCACCATATGGCCGGCATCATTAACGCCGAAGAAACCATTGCCCCAGCCCTCTACCTGATAGAGCTCAGAAGCACGCTCACTACTCCACTCACTATTGGCCACGGTCAGATTCCTCATCACTACGTTTTCTGCTGCGCAGCTGCGCCTGCTCATGACGCCACTTTTCAATGTTCGCATGGTTACCGGAGAGCAGCACATCGGGAACCCGCTTTCCCTCGAACGTTTCCGGACGGGTATAGTGCGGCCAGTCGAGTATGCCCTCCTCACTAAAGGAGTCGAGCACCGCTGATTCAGGGCTGCCCAGCACCTCAGGCAACAGACGAATCACTGAATCTAAAACACACATTGCAGCCGGTTCACCACCGGAGAGCACATAATCACCGAGAGAGATCTCTTCATCGACATAATCACAGATGCGCTCATCAAAACCTTCGTAACGACCACAGAGCAGCGTAATGCCGGGTTTTTCAGTGAACTCCAGCGCCTTGGCCTGAGTGAAACGGGAACCTGAGGGGGTGAGCATCACCACATGGGTATCGGAGTGACGCAAGCGTGCTTCGCGAATCGATGCCACCACCGGTTCCGGCTTCATCAGCATACCCGGACCACCACCATAGGGGGTGTCATCAACCCGGTTGTGTCTGTCAGTGGCAAAATCACGAATCTGGATGGTATCGACTTCCACGATACCCGATGCTATCGCCCGCTTCGGAATCGAGCAGGCCAGAGGTGAATCAAAAAACTCAGGAAAGAGGGTCAGGATCTGGGCGTGAAACATACGTCCATCCCATCGGGAAGATCGACAACTATAATGCCCTCTTCGAGATCAACTTCGACAATAGTCTCTTCAATAAATGGAATCAGCCATTCACCCTGCACTTCGGCATCTTCGGGGGTGCGAATCAGCAGGTTATCCTGCGCACCATACTCCTCAAGTGCTTCGACAGTGCCGAGCAGCTCTTCACTACCCTCGCGCAGCACTTCACAACCGATCAGATCTTCCCAGAGGAACTCATCGTCATCGACTTCAACTTCAGAGGCCGGAACCCAGACTTTCAACCCTTTAAAAGACTCGGCACTATTGCAGTCACTGATGCCATCAACTTCAGCCAGCATACGTTTACCGTGCTGCCAGCAACGTTTAATCTCATAAGATTTGGCCGACTCGGCCGTTTTCCCCAGCCACCAACAAGAATACCCGGCGACCGCGTTAGCGGGCCGGGTATGCGAGAACACGATCAGCGTACCCTTGAGACCATGTGTCCCAAGAATATCGCCAACGTGCAGATATGATGAATCGAGCGGCATCAACTAAAGCCTTTAGTCAGGCTTCGTTGATCGGATCAATTAAGCTGACGCTTTGGCGATCAGGCTGGCGACACGGTCAGAAACCTGTGCACCCTGATCGGTCCATGCTTTCACACGGTCCAGGTCGAGCTTGATCACTTCAGGATCAGTACATGGATCAAAATAGCCAAGCTTCTCGATGAATGCACCATCGCGACGCTTACGCTCGTCCATGACTACTACAGAATAAAACGGGCGCTTCTTGCGTCCACCGCGGCTCAAACGAATAACAGTTGCCATCTATGTAAAACCTCCAAAAAACAGGCGGCGCACTATAGTCGGGTCAGGGGTCAGGGGCAAGGAGTCAGATGAAAATAAATTCTAATCATAGCCACGGATAAAATGTAGCCTGTTAATATCTATCTCCTATATAGAAAAAAACGTTGAAGCCCTTACATTCTCGGCATGCCGGGAGGCATACCACCGCCGCCACCGAACTTGCCCATCATCTGGGCCAGCATGCGTTTGCCTTTGCCACCCTTCATCTTTTTCATCATGCGCTGCATCTGCATGAACTGCTTAAGCATACGATTCAACTCTGGCACTGAGGTGCCGGAACCCATGGCGATACGGCGTTTGCGACTGCCGTTCATCAGCTTGGGATACTTGCGCTCTTTCGCGGTCATCGAGTAGACCATCGCCTGCATACGTTTGACCGGTTTATCATCGATCTGATCCATCGCTTCCTGTGGAAGATTCATGCCCGGCATCATCTTCAGCATGCCCGCCATACCACCCATATTCTGCATCTGGCCCAGCTGCTCGGCAAAATCATTGAGATCGAATTGCCCCTTGTTCATCCTGACAGCAGCTTTCTCTGCCTGCTCATGATCAACCGAGGATTGAATCTTCTCTACCAGACCAACCACATCACCCTGACCGAGAATGCGGCCTGCCATACGCTGTGGATCAAACAGCTCGAAGGCATCTATCTTCTCACCTGTACCGACATAACGAATCGGAACACCTGTGCTATGTGCCACAGAGAGGGCCGCACCACCGCGCACATCCGCATCGGTCTTGGTCAGAATGCAACCGGACATATTCACGGCTGAGTGGAACTGTTCGGCAATCTGCAGTGCGGTTTGACCGGTCATGGCATCAAGCACCAGCAGGCGCTCGGTCGCATCAACAGCCGTGGCAACATCCCTGATCTCATTCATCAGTTCGTCATCAACAACCTGACGACCTGCAGTATCGAGAATCAGAACATGGTGGCCGTCACGACCGGCCTGCTTAACAGCCGACCTGGCCATAGCAGCAGCATTGTGTCCCTCACCAGCGATGTACTGCACATCAACCTGACCAGCCAGTATCTGCAGCTGTTCACGGGCAGCAGGACGGGTTGCATCGACTGAGGTAAGCGCTACTTTTTTACCCTGACTTACCAGCAGACGAGCAAGTTTACCTGCCGTGGTTGTTTTACCTGCACCCTGCAGACCGCAGAGCAGAATAACTGAAGGAATTTTGGAGAGGTCAAGATCACGACGCTGACCACCGAGCAGATCGGCAAGGGCATCGTTCAAAATCTTGATGATCACCTGACCCGGTTGCAGGCTCTTGGCCACCTCTGCACCCAGAGCACGTTCACGCACTTCACTCATCAGGTGACGGGTAACAGGCAGCGCCACATCCGCCTCAAGCAGTGCCAAACGCATCTCGCGCAGCGTTGCATCCAGATCCGCCTCGGAAACACGCGCGGCACCGCGCAGCTTGTTGGCAATATTACCGAGCTTCTCACTTAAACTGTTGAACATCTCTCTCTCCTGCTAACCCGCAATGATACGATCAAACGGGCTGGCCATTCTGTGAGCAGAGGCTGGCGGGTCAATGCCTGGTTTTAAAATCCTATTGATCCCCCGCTAGCAGTCTGCCGATACAATACAAGAACCAAATACTTTAGGCCCCAATAAGTAAACACATCGCAGGGAGTGGCACTCTCTAGCAACAAAAAGAGGAGGCTAGGGCCTCCTCTTTCATGATCAGTTCACAACAGCGATCAAATAATCATACCTGCACCAACGGTATTGTTGGTAAAGGTATCAATCAGGATAAAGCTGCCGGTCGTGCGATTCTCAGCATAGGTATCATAGTGTAGTGGTTTCATCAGCTTCAGAGTGATCTGGCCTATCTCGTTCATGGCCAGCTCTGTTGCATCCTCTTGATGATCCAGCGTATGAATGTCGGTCTTGAAATCGATACTGGCCACCATCGCTTTGACACTATTGGTGGTATGTTTAACGATGTACTTCTGACGTTCGGTCAACGGCTCATCGCCAATCCAGCAGATATTGGCAGTCAGCTCTTTGGCATCCATCGCCTTGTCATCGACATGGGTGATCATATCTCCACGTGAGATATCGATCTCATCATTGAGCGTCAACGTCACACTCTGCGGTGCGAATGCTTCATCCAGATTACCATCGAAAGTGACAATCTCTTTGACTGTTGAAGTGTTACCGCTCGGTACAGATACGATCTGGTCACCGACTTTAACCGTACCTGAAGCAATCGTGCCCATAAAGCCACGGTAATCAGGAAGATCTGCGGTCTGTGGACGATTCACCAACTGCACAGGCATACGGAACGGCTTGTTATCGATATCACCCAGCGCAGGCAGTGTCTCCAGTGTCTCCAGCAGTGTTTTGCCTTTATACCAGTCCAGATTCTTACCGCGAACGGCAACCATATCACCATCAAGTGCCGACATCGGCAGGCAGATCAGATCTTTCACACCCTGCTTGGCGCAGTAGGCCTGCATATCTTCACGAATCTTCTCATAGGTTGCCTGATCGTGGCCAACCAGATCCATCTTGTTTATCGCTACAATCAGGTGAGGGATGTTAAGCAGTCCCAGAATATGGGTATGACGTTTGGTCTGCGGCATCACACCGTTACGTGCATCAATCAGAATAATCGCCGCACTGGCGGTGGAGGCACCGGTCACCATATTGCGGGTGTACTGCTCATGCCCGGGACAATCAGCCATGATGAACTTGCGTTTTGGCGTAGCAAAATAGCGGTAAGCCACATCAATGGTGATGCCCTGCTCACGCTCAGCGGAGAGGCCATCGGTCAGCATGGCCAGATCAATCTCGGCAGCCGAAGCGATATGCACCGTGCCTTTCTTCTTGCGTACGGCCAGAAGCTGATCCTCGAATGCACCCTTGGTATCAACGAGAAGACGACCGATCAATGTCGATTTACCATCGTCCACACTGCCCACTGTCACCAGTCGCAGCAGCTCGATCTCCTTAGTCATCTTAATATTCAATTTAGTCATTTTTTAAACCCCATTCTCACCACAGAGAACACGAAGTTCGCGAAGAAAACATAAGGTATTTAACCTTCGTGCTCTTCGTGTCCTTCGTGGTAAATAAATCCCTAGAAATAGCCTTCTTTCTTTTTGTCTTCCATCGAATTCGAACCGTGATCGATGATGCGCGTTTCACGTTCCGAACGACGTGCCGCAGCAGCTTCAATCACAATCTCATCCATATTGGTAGCATCCGAGCGCACAGCTCCCGTACAAGGCCCGCAACCCAGGGTACGGAAACGACTCATCACCATAGTAGGCTCTTCGCCTTCAAGTAGCTGGTCTTTGGTCTCTTCATAATAGGGAATGAGAAAATCTTTGCGTTCCACCATCAACCGCTCTTTGGCGAAGTAGAGTGGCACAATCGGAATCTTCTCTTCGCGGATATAGAGCCATACATCCATCTCAGTCCAGTTGGAGATCGGAAATACACGCACCGATTCACCATCATGGATCTTGCCATTATAGAGACTCCACAACTCAGGCCGCTGATTCTTAGGATCCCACTGACCGAACTCATCACGCATGGAGAAAACACGTTCCTTGGCTCGGCTTCGCTCTTCATCACGACGCGCACCACCGAAGGCCGCATCATATTCGCCCTCTTCCAGCGCATCCAACAGACCCTTGGTCTTCAACGCACCACAGCAACGAGCCACACCATGTTCTTTCGGATTCATACCCCTGGCAATGGCATCCTCGTTACGACGCACAATCAGATCCGCACCAACCTCTTTACAGTAGCTGTCACGAAACTCGTACATCTCTTTGAACTTATAACCGGTATCCACATGCAGCAGCGAAAAAGGCAACGGCGCAGGGTAAAAAGCCTTACGCGCCAGATGCAACATCACACTGGAATCCTTACCCACCGAATAGAGCATCACGGGATTACGGAACTCCGCCACCACTTCGCGGATGATATGAATCGACTCCGCCTCCAGCGCCTTGAGCTGTGTCAGTTTATGTTCTGATATATTGCTTTCAGACATCTCTTTCTCCTAAATTCCTTCGCCGCCTTCAATGTCGCCGGTTACCTGTTTAATGCTCATAACATGCAGGCCGCACTCTGCCGCCACATCACTATTTTCCCACCACCAGCGACCGGCCCGTTCATCTTCACCTACCGTAATCGCACGGGTGCAGCATTCACAGCCAATGGATTGATAGTGGGCATCGTGAAGTTTGTTGTACGGCAGATCATTCTCACGCACATACGCCTCCACATCATCAAGGCTCCACTCCAGCAGCGGATTATATTTTTTCAAGCCATACACCACATCAATCTCTATCGACTGCAGATCAGAGCGCCCCTTTGACTGCTGGCGACGCCTGCCGGTGATCCACGCCTGTTTGCCTTCCAGTGCCCGCATCAATGGCCGTAGTTTACGAATATCGCAGCACTTCTTGCGAAGCTCCGGCGACCTTCTAAACAGATTTACCCCATCTTCACGAACCATCGCTTCCACTTCATGGCAATCGGGGAACAGAACCCTGACACGGATGCCGTAACGATCCTCAAAGGCACTGATCACATCATAGGTCGCCTGCGGCAGTCGTCCGGTATCAAGTGTCATGATAGGGATATCAAGCCCATATTTACTGATCAGATCCACCATGACTGAGCCTTCAAGACCCATGCTACACGGGTAGACAAGACCATCACCATGGGCCTCTTTGGCCTGTTTCAACAGGCTTACCGCCTGTTCAACTAAAACACTCATGTTGTTACCCAATCCTTTCCAGCATAGGCCACCAGACCGACACTGTGATCATAAATAGTACAAATGCTGCCAGGGAGAGTAGTGCCCCGTAACGCAGCATATGTGAAGCGCGCACATAACCTGTACCGAAAATCATCGCATTTGGCGGCGTGCCCATCGGCAGCATAAAGGCAAAGCCGGAGACAATGCCCACAGCCAGTGCCGCCGTGACAGGATCGATCTGAGCTGCGGCCGCAATGGGGATGGCTACCGGCAGAACAATGGCCACAGCTGCCGCGTTACTGACCCCTTCAGTGAAAAAGAGCGTGATCAGCGCCAGCAGGGCCAGCAGGGCCAGTCCTGCTACGCTTTCAGGGAAAATTGATGCCGCCAGCCAGATACCTGCCCCGGTCACGGTCAATGCTTTACCAATGGCGATCGCACCGCCGTACATCAATACCACGCCCCAGTTGACATGCTTCTCAACCGCTCGCCAGCTCACCAGACGCAGGGCAAACATGAATACAACGCTGATCAGAGCAATGCCAGCCAGTGAACTGGAGTGCCCGGCTAAGATCCAGGCCAGCATGGTAACCACAAGCAGAACCGCCATCGCTTTCGATTTGATGTCGAAATCACCCAGCTCAAGCCTGCGCAACGAGATGCGCTGGCGCGCAGATGAGATGTCGATACCAACCAGAGGTGTAATGCGCATCAAAACCAGTGCTGAAACAAACAACACGGAAAGTGCAATGGGTGCTGCTGCCAGCGTCCAGTCTGCAAACGAAAAGGTTTCTCCGGTCAGCTCTTCGGTCAGCGCCAATGCCAGCGGCCCACGGGCACCACCAAGCAGGGTGATCACACCACCAATGATCGCGCCCCAGGCCAGTGCAAAAAAGATCGACTGGGCATAACCATTGCCCGCCTTAAGTCCAAGGCTGCGCACAATCTCCCAGGCTATCGGCAAAAACAGCGCTGCCACAGCATGTTCAGGCATGAAACAGGCCATAAAGGCAGGCAACAGCAACATCGTCAGCAGCAAGCGGCGCGGACTGGTGCCAAAGCGATCGATGGTCAGCAGTGCCATGCGCTCAGAGAGGCCGCTCTGCATCGCTCCTGCCGCCAGCATAAAAGCGCCCAGAATGAAAAACACAGCCGGATTGCCAAACAGAGCAAAGACATTGGTTGCCGGCAACACACCCAGCAGAGGCAATAGCGCCAGCCCCAACAGTGACGTCACCGCCAGCGGCAGCAGCTGTGTCACCCATAGCAGCAGACACAGCGCAAAGACAATCAACGAGCTCCAGCCGTGCTGACTCAGTCCTTGGGGTGCATCCATGTTTCCTGCAGCAAAGGCCAGCAGTGCTACCACAACCAGAGCGGCAAAAGGCAGCGCCTCGCCAGCCAGCAACACATGCATCGGTCTGCGATCCAGAAGGGTTTCATCACCTTCGCCGTGACCGGCACGCAGATGGCGGCGCAGGCCATCCATCCAGCCGTCCCAGTGACGCCCTATGGATGAGGAGACCCAGCGTTCACTAAGCATCGCCTCTCGGCCATCAAGAACACGACTCTCCATTGGCGTTAACACACGCCCCATATGGCGCAGCCGATGTGTCGAGAATCCTGCAGCACTGATGGCACCATAGAGGTGCAGGAATAGCTCCTCCATCTCTTCCAGTGAAGGTCCAACTTGCCCCTCCAGCGGAGTTCCCGGCAGCGGCCTGAACGGCTGTAGCAGCGGCACAACGCCATGCGAGATCAGCGCATCGATGCCCTTCTTGGTTGATTCCACATCATCCAGACCAACAATCAGATGACTCACTACTGCGCCGCCACGAAATACCTGACGGGCATGGTCCAGTGCCTTCCAGATTGCTACCTGACCACCCACCTGCTCTTTGCCGGGACACACCTCTGCAAAGCGCTCGGCATCGTGCACTTCCAGATTGCAGACAAAAATATCCAGACCAGCAGCATAGAGCGCATCAATTACCGAGGTGTCTTTCGGCGCAACGGTCTCCAGGGCAATCTGTCGATGGCCAAGATGACGCCTGAGCAGAGCAATGACCGGTACCAATCTGGACAGACCTACATCATCACCCGGTGCAAAACCGTTGTAGAGATAGACCGTATCAATTTCACGCTCTGAGAGCGCGGCACGCACCACCTCCACCAACTCAAGCGGATCGCGCATCGGCGGCTCATCTTCATTAAGCATCGAATCATACTGGCAGTAGTGACAGGCCAGATTCTGCCCGGCAAAAAAACCACAGCCCATAATCGGGTGCAGCATCAGCAGGTTCTCATGCAGTGAGGCAAAGCTACCCATGCGGGCACCGGAGCGTGTTTTGTTACGGTAAAAACGTGGTGCAGGCAGAAGCTGCACATCCAGCGTTTCATCACCCCAATGCAGACAAGCATTGCCATCACTATCCTGCTGCCTGAGCTGAATCGAACTACTCTTCGTATAGGGTTGGGCCACAGGCACCGTAGCAAAATGGCCGGATGGTAACCTGATATCGATCACTGATTCGGTGGCATTGGCCTGCGCAACCCAGTGCGAGGCACCCTGCAGACCATCCGGCAGGGAGACACCCTGACTTACCAGCGCCAGCTTACAGCGGCCCGGATTGGCAAATGGATTCAGTGTTGTCATCGTATCAGTTATCGCGACTTTTAGATGCTGCCGATCTTCTCTACCCGGATTTTCCACTGAGTATCAGAGATCTGCTCTTTAGCGAGAATCTTCTGCCCCTGCTCAATAAGGGAGAGCGGAACATTCTCAATCGGTGCGCCATCATCAAGAATCACGTCCAGCAGCGAGCCGACAGGCATCATGGTCAGCTTGATCTTGGTTTTCACAAAGTTCATCGGACATGCCACACCGGAGAGATCGAGCAGCACAACATCGGCAGAGGTTTCGGTTGAAGTTTCAGCTTGTGCAGTCGCTTCTACTGCTTCAGGTACGGCCGCAAAACGTTTAGCAGCCAGTGCTACCCATGCGCTCTGCACCTCTTTCAGCTTGGTCACCCCGGCACCCGGATCAGCCAGATCGATATTCATCAGAGCCGACTGCACAGCATTGAGGCCGGCAATCACATCAGCATCCGCAGCAGCATTCGCCGCCAGCAGACCAAAGACAGCGCTATCCTCTTCAGGTGCTTCACCATAAGGCACCAGATAAGCACGTGCTGCAGAGATAGAGGAGCGACGCAGCGCGGTCAGCGCTTCCGCCCAGAACATCGCGTCAAGATGGGCACGCGCAATCAACAGCTCGTACTCGGCTTCAGAGATCAGCGCGTCAGACATCGATAGTACCGCTCCGGCACACTCACCCTTCTTGTTGCCCTTGGTATTAAATGCTTCGTTCTCGCTCCAGTCGTAGATCAATCCTTCAACTTCACCGGCATCAGCCTTAAATGGCGTCAGAATCTCTGAGATACCCTCTTTGCCCAAGCGCGTGGCCCAGTCGTGCATGCTTTCATCACCACTGCGGCCCGCTTTATAGGCATTCAGCACAGCAATACCCGCTTCCGGTGCATATTTAGCCGGCACAGGATCGGTCGCAAAGGCCAACGGAGAACCGGCAACGCCTGAACCACCCACATGCAGCTGGTAGTGAGGTACAGCCTGACCGGCCACCTTCTTGGCCATGCCGTGGAAACCGAGATCAGCAATATGGTGACGACCACAGGAGTGCTGGCAGCCGGATGCCTTAACTGTGATACCGGCCAACGCAGTGTCCTTCTTCAGATCGGCCATCAACGGCTGCAGCGCTGCAGCAAGACCGCGGCTTGAGGTGATACCAAGACGGCAGGTCTCAGTGCCGGGGCACGCCACAACATCGGAGATGCCACGTGCATACTCAGTCTGCAACCCTGCAGTATTAAGAATAGCCACTGCGGCAGCAACATTTTCAGCATCAACATCGCAGAGCACCATGCCCTGCTCAGTAGTCACACGCAGCTCATCGGTTGCGGCAGCGCGTGCGGCATTGGCCACGGCACGGCACTGATCCGGTGTCAGATCACCACGGAACAGATTGAGCAGGATGGCGGATTTACCATTGTGCTGATCCACCACACCTGAGTCAGCAAATGGCATCGCTGCAGTAGGTGTGCGCCAGTTTGCCTCTGCATAACCTGAATCATCAGCATGGGTCTTCTCGATCACTGCACGCTGTTTTCTGTACTCCTCGACAAAACCTTCTGCACCAAGTTTTTGGGCCACATATTTCAAACGTGCACGGGCACGGCGTTTGCGATCGGAGTATTTAAAGTGCATGCGCATCAACGCTTCACCGACCACAAACAGCTCCGACTCTTCGATAAACTCTTCCAGTAGCAGTGCGCCCATAGGCTGGGATGAGAGACCACCGGCCGCCCACACCTGAAAACCGGCTTTACCATCTTTGTGCGTGGCAATAAAACCGGCATCGTGCATGCCTGAAAGACCGCAATCGCTGGCGCAACCGGAGAAGGTCACCTTGAATTTGCGTGGAAACTGCTGGCCCAGCGGATGACGCAGATAGAACTCTGCGAATTTACGGGCATGAATGGTCACATCGGCATGTTCAGCCGGGCAGCGACCTGCCAGAAAACAGGTGGTGACATTGCGTACGGTATTACCGCACGCCTCACGTGTGGTCATCCCTGCAGCATCAAGCTTGCGCAGAAATTCCGGCACATCATCAAGCGCAACGAAGTTGGCCTGAATATCCTGACGCGTCGTCACATGCGCCACCTTCTCAGGCGCCTCAGTCAGCGTGCCATCTGTTGGCATACGCCCGGCATAGAGCTCAACGCACTCGGCAATAACATCCATCTGATCTGCTGTAATGCAGCCACCGGGCAGTTTGGCCCGCACCATCTGCACACCCTCCTGACGCTGACCGTAAACACCCATCTGCAGACGAAACGGTGTAAACCGCTCTTCGGACATACGCCCCTCTTTGAACGCCTTGTAACCAGCCTCAAATTCATCGACATCGGATGTGTGTGCGAAATCAAATTCTGTCATTTTATAACCTCAGACTCACCACGAAGAACACAGAGTACACGAAGAAATAAACCTGTTTCTGGTTTCCTCTGCGTCCTCTGCGTCCTCTGCGGTAATAAAATATCTACTCACCAAACTTCAATTCACAAGCCTGCTCATAGGTAGCCAGCTCTGTAATGGTTGGATTATCACCGCATAGCGGGCAACCCGGATCCTTACGCAGCTTCAGCTTCTTCCACTCCATACGCAGTGCATCGAAAACCATCAGCTTACCGGCCAGAGAATCGCCGATACCAAGCAACTCTTTCACCGCTTCAACGGCCTGAATGGTGCCCACAGCACCGGCCAGGGCACCTAAGATTCCCGCTTCGGAGCATGATGGAACCAGACCTGCCGGTGGTGGCTCAGGATAGAGGCAGCGATAGCAAGGTGCGCCTTTCACCTGATGTGGTTTGAATGTCGCCACCTGCCCTTCAAAGCGGAACATTGCACCGGAAATCAGCGGAATCTTCTCCATGTAACAGGCATCATTGACCAGGAAACGGGTCGGGAAATTATCACAGCCATCAATCACCAGATCATAGTCGCGAATAATGTCGCGAATATTATCTTCGGTAACAAAATAGTTGTAGGTATTGACCTTCACATCCGGGTTCAGCGCCTGCATTGTCTCACGCGCACTCTCCACCTTGGGCATGCCAATGCGGTCCTGATTATGAATAATCTGGCGCTGCAGGTTGGACGAATCCACCACGTCAGCATCGGCGATACCAATGGTGCCGACACCGGCGGCAGCCAGATAATAGGCGACGGGCGAACCCAGCCCACCTGCACCGATCATGAACACCTTGGACTCAAGCAGCTTGCTCTGCCCCTCGGCACCGACTTCCGGCAAAATAATATGGCGCGAATAGCGCTCGATCTGTGCTTCTGTAAAATCAATCATGAATAACCTCGTGAGGAGTAAGGAGTGAGGAGTAAAGGGTAGGGCGTAAGCGCAACCAACAGCTACACCTGGCGCCTTACCCCTGACACCTCACAAAAAAATCAAACTTCGATGCCTTTGAACAGGTCGGTGGACATATAACGCTCAGCCATGGATGGCAGAATTACCACGATACGCTTACCCTTCATCTCAGGCTTGCTGGCTACACGTACTGCAGCCATTACGGCTGCACCGGATGAGATGCCACCGGGAATACCCTCTTCAGCAGCAAGACGGCGAGCCATCTCGAAGGCCTCATCATTGGTGACCTTCTCAATACCATCAATAATATCGACGTTCAGGTTCTTCGGAATAAAACCTGCGCCGATACCCTGAATTTTATGAGGGCCGGGCGCTTCACCTGAAATCACGGGTGAATCAGCAGGCTCAACGGCAATTGCCTTAAAATTCGGATTGCGCTGCTTGAGCACCTCTGCAACTCCGGTGATCGTGCCGCCGGTGCCGACGCCTGCAACAATCGCATCAACGTTGCCATCACAGTCAGACCAGATCTCCTGAGCCGTGGTTTTGCGGTGAATCTCAGGGTTGGCAGGGTTTTCAAACTGCTGAGGCAGGAATGCGCCTTCAGTAGTCGAGGCAATCTCTTCAGCCTTGGCAATTGCACCCTTCATGCCCTTCTCTGCAGGCGTAAGCACAAGCTCGGCACCCAGTAGCTTAAGAAGCTTACGGCGCTCCAGACTCATCGACTCAGGCATCGTCAGGATACAGCGGTAACCCTTGGCACGAGCCACAAAGGCCAGAGCAATACCGGTATTGCCACTGGTCGGCTCAACAATCAGACCACCGGCTTTAAGGCGTCCATCAGCCTCGGCCGCTTCGATCATCGCTTTACCAATACGATCTTTCACCGAATTCAGCGGATTAAAAAACTCCAGCTTGGCCACAATTTCAGCACCACTATCAGCACCGATCCGGTTCAGACGAACCAGCGGGGTATTACCAATTGCTTCTGCAGCATTATTAAAAATTGCCATTTCAAACTCCTATCTTCACCACAAACTTCTCACCAGAGATTTTTTCGCCACAAAGGCACGAAGACACAAAGTAAATATCAAGATTGGTTTTCTTTGTGCCTCTGTGTCTTAGTGGTTCCTAGCCCTCTATGATGCTCTGTTCAATCGGGTCAACCTGAACACCCTGCTCACCCAGCCACTTCACCGCGGCATCGATCACATCGTTGTTGCCTTCAAGCTCAAGGCCGACAAGACCCATATGATCCCTCACCTCAGCCGTGCGGATATTGGTAATCAGATCAAACTCTTTGCCCAGCTGCCAGATAATCGGAGCACGAACGGTCGCCTCGTCAAAGGTCAGATAAACACGGAATTTCATTTAGCAGCCGCCTGCAATGGCCGGAACGATGGAGAGCTCATCACCATCTTTCAGAGCAGTAGCGCGACCTTCAAGAAAACGAACATCTTCGTCGTTCACATAAACATTTACAAAGCGGCGGATTTCACCGGCATCATCACACAGGCGCTCTTTCAGGCCGGGATGTGCAGCCTCGAGGCTTTCAATCACATCACCGACAGTTGCGCCATCGACGGTCACTTCATCAGCGCCAGCAGTCAGCTTACGCAGCGGGGTTGGAATACGTACAGATACACTCATTTCTCTCTCCTGTTACAAATAAAATCTTAATAAATTTATGCGTCAGCCACGCCGTCAGCTTCCGCCAACAGATCAAACTCTTTTAAACTGGCGTTGATAATACGCGGTTTGGTGATCGCATCCACTATCGCTTCCTGAGTCTTCAGGCCGTTGCCTGTAATGCAGAGTACAATGGACTCATCGCGAGGCAATTTTCCGGACTCAATCATCTTCATTGCACAGCCCAGCGTTACACCGCCTGCAGTTTCGGCAAAGATGCCTTCAGTCTCAGCCAGCAGCTTCATGGCAGCCACCACCTCTTCATCAGAGATATCTTCAGCCCAGCCGCCAGACTCATTAATAACGCGATTAGCGTAGAAGCCGTCAGCAGGGTTACCGATAGCCAGTGATTTGGCGATCGTATCGGCATGCACAGGATGGATCATATCGGTTCCATCTTTCACAGATTTGGAGATCGGTGAGCAGCCTGTCGCCTGCGCACCATAGACCGCGGTGCCATTGTCTTCGATCAGACCAAGCTTGATGAACTCCTTGATCGCCTTATCCACCTTGGTGCAGAGCGAACCGGATGCCATCGGCACAACCACATGTTTCGGTGCTTTCCAGCCCAGCTGCTCCATCACCTCATAAGCCAGCGACTTGGAGCCTTCAGCATAAAACGGACGCACATTCACATTCACAAAGGCCCAGCCATATTTGCCGGCCACTTCAGAACAGAGACGATTCACATCGTCATATTTACCTTTGATGCCAATGATATTGGTGCCGAAGATACCCGCACCGAGCACCTTGCCCTGCTCCAGATCATGTGGAATAAATACGTAGGACTCCAACCCTGCTGCGGCCGCATTAGCGGCAACCGAACCGGCCAAGTTGCCGGTAGAGGCACAGGCCACTGTGGTAAAACCAAACTCAACAGCTTTGGAGAGGGCCACGGAAACCACGCGATCTTTAAAGGAGAGGGTTGGATAGCAGACTGAATCGTTCTTGATATAGAGCTCTTTAACACCAAGCACTTTTTCAAGACGCTTTGCACGAACAAGCGGTGTAAAACCATTTTGTGCACCGACAGTTGGCTCACCATCAATCGGCAGCAGCTCTTTATAGCGCCACATGGTCTGCGGACGAGACTCGATCAGCTCACGGGTAAATTTACCCTCCAGCTTGTGATAATCGTAGGCCACTTCAAGCGGGCCAAAGCAGAACTCGCATACATGCGTAGGCTCAATCGGATACTCCTGCCCGCATTCACGACATTTCAACGCTCGAACGATACTTTCACTCATTATAGATACTCCGTTTTTTCAGGCGCATCCAGAAATAAAAAAACCTCCGCGATAGATGCGAAGGTTGTCATGCATAGGGCATAGGAATGCCCTTTACGAACAACCCGCCATCATCGCTCCCTCCGTGATTACTCACATCGGGCAGGCATTGGCACCATTCTCCAAAAGTTATCAAAGATATCTCTTGGCCGGTTGCCGCAGTTTCACAGGGCCTGTAACCCTCCACCGCTCTGGATAAAGCCGGATCAAAATATGTAGCGGCGAATTATCATGTCACTTTCACAAAAGGCAAGCGTTGTTGTTCACCACTGTTTGACATATACCCACATTATCGTTAGGTGTTTGCCTGAGATTTGTCCTCTCGAGCCGCGTCTTTCCCCTCCCTATACTTAAGACGCGGCAGCGCCCCGTTCGGTTCATCCGGGCGGGGCGTTCTGCTTCTACTCCCTGTTTACCCGTAAAAGCCCAGTTCTTGACACATCTAACGGGGATTCACACGATGCCGCCTGCATTGCCTTTAACCATCAGGAGCCCTCATGATCACAGAAACCGACATCCTCAAAGCACTCTCCGTGATCATCGATCCTGATTTCAAGAAAGACATTGTCTCGCTTGGCTTTGTAAAAAACATCACCATCGACGGTGGCCACGTTGCATTCACGATTGAACTGACCACCCCGGCCTGCCCTGTTAAAGAGGAGTTCCGCTCTCAGGCTGATGCGGCAGTAACTGCACTGCCGGGCATTGAGAAGGTGGATATCACCATGAGTTCGAAGACTACAGCCGCTCAGAGCAAGGATCATATCCCGGGTGTGGCCAACATTGTTGCCATCGCATCGGGCAAAGGTGGTGTGGGTAAATCAACTACAGCGGTAAACCTTGCCGTTGCCATGGCCCAGACTGGTGCCCGAGTTGGCCTGCTGGATGCCGATATCTATGGACCCTCCATCCCTCGCATGATGGGGCTTGCCGGTTACAAGCCGGAGATCAATTATGAGACCAAAACCATCCAGCCGCTGGAGAACTATGGTGTGAAAACCATATCCATCGGTTATCTGGTTGAAGATAATCAAGCGATGATCTGGCGCGGCCCGATGGTAGCCAGCGCCCTGAACCAGCTACTCACCGATGTGGCATGGGGTGAACTCGATTACCTGTTTGTCGATATGCCGCCGGGAACCGGCGATGCACAACTCACCCTGACCCAGAAGGTGCCTGTCACAGGCGCAGTGTTGGTGACCACACCGCAGGACATCGCCCTGCTCGACTGCCGTAAAGGCATTGAGATGTTCCGCAAGGCGCGTGTGCCTGCACTCGGCATTGTTGAAAACATGAGTCAATTCATCTGCCCGCATTGCGGCGAATCCAGTGCTATTTTTGCTGAAGGGGGCGCAGAGCGCCTGAGTCAGGAGTACAACACCGAACTGCTGGCCCATATCCCGCTGGACATTAAAATCCGTGAGAAAGCAGATGAAGGAACCCCTATCGTTGCCGCGTTCCCGGAGTCGGAACAGGCCGCGATTTATCAAAAACTGGCCGGAGATGTTGCCCGTAAGGTCAGCATTCAAAACAGTCGCAAGATCGATATCCCAGTCACCTTTCAGGGTTAATTACGCCAATAATAAAAAAGGCGTGCAGTAAACTGCACGCCTTTGATTCAAATGAGTTCGGATCGCCTTAAAACATCCTAAGAGCGGCGATCTTCCCTGCTGCCGCCACCGCCGCCTTCTACGCGACGCTTGTCAGGCACACCGCTGCGATCAGATGCGCGGGTTTTCCACTCACCTTTTTTACGTGAAGCACGTTCAGTCACATACAGCGTTGTACCAATAAGCAGGATACCTGCAGAGAAGATCATCAGATCCTTGATGCCATCAATCTCCATACCAATCGCCATCTCGAAAAACTTCACAATCAGCACCATCATAATCACTTTACCAAGGCGCGATTTCAGATCATCCAGATTATTCACCGAAAGCATATGCTCAGCTGATGTATCATGTTCTCCATAAGCATGGTCAATCTTACTAATGTAGAGCTCATACATGCCCAAGCCAAAAATCATCAATACAATCGCCAGTAGGAAGATATCGATCACCTTGACCACCATACCAACTGCCTCTGCTCGCATCACCCCTCGAGCCTCAGGAGAGTCCAGCAGATAATACTCTTTCAGCATATCTACCGCATAAAAGGTATCAACTGCCGAGATATAAAACATAATCATTGCAGCGCCAATACTACATACCACAGCGAGAAGTACCGCCCATCGGGATGTCCATAAGACCTGTTCAAAGCCGTTTGAGAATGCTGATTTTTTAGGTGTTTCCATGATTCCTCACAAGATAAATCGCCTGACTCATAAAGCTGAGCCCTGGTTTTTTCATTTCACTTTACCCAACTCAACACTCTGACTACTGCACAAACCTGCTACTTACTGCGGGTTGCCATCTCTGTCAGCACCAGCGCTGCAGCACTCATCAACACGCCACCAGCAAACATCAACAGGGCCGTGGTATCATCAACCTCCATACCGATCGCCAGCTCGAAGAACTTCACGATCAGGATCATCATAATCACCTTACCCAGGCGTGACTTCAGATCATCCAGACTGTCAATAGAGAGGAGATGGTCTGAAGCGTCATTGCCATCTTCATAGGCATGATGGATTTTACTGATGTAGAGCTCGTAAAGACCCAACCCGAAGATCAGCAACACAATCGCTAGCAGAAAGATATCAATAATCTCTACCACCTGGGCAACAGCTTCAGCTCTGATCTCACCACGTTCACCATAATCATCATTCGCGGCATAGCTGGCCAGATGCTCTATCGTATAAAAGGTATCAACACCGGCGATGTAAAACATCAGCAGCGCAGCGATAACACTACTGATTACGGCAACAAGAACTGCCCAGCGGGAGTTCCACAGACTGCTTTCAAACGCAGCTTCAAGCGCCGATCGATCTTCTAATTTTTTTAACATAAATTCATTTCCCCCAGACAAACAGCCCTAAGCAAAACATGAGCCAACCACGCCGTGAAATAGCCATTTACAAACTAAGTTCATTTCTGGTTTTGATAATAGATAATCAATTGCGTCAGGCATATATCGTCAATTTCTACGCGGACTTTAATTTTAATCCTGTTTGCCCTTTTTCCATCAACGACTAGGTTTCGCCGCCCTACTAATAACGGAGGTGAAACATTGACCCTGCCCACTGATAAGAAAAAAGTATCCATCGTCTGCTTCTCCGGCGATTTCGACAAGATCGTTGCTGCCTTCACCATTGCCACCGGTGCAGCTGCCACCAACCGTGAAGTAACCATGTTCTTCACCTTCTGGGGTCTTAACGCTCTGAAGAAGAATAAGGGACGTGCTGCTACAGGTAAGAGCATCATGGCCAAGGCCTTCAACTTCCTGATGGGAGGCTTGAATAACCTGCCGCTTTCACGCCTCAACTTCTTCGGTGCCAGCCCCAAACTGATGACCGGCATGATGAAAAAACATAATGTCGCCACCCTTCCTGAACTGGTTGAAGCTGCCCATGCCCTCGGCATTCGTATCGTTGCCTGTGAAATGGCCATGCACATTCTTGAGGTTGGTAAAAGCGACATGATCGAAGAGGTGCAGGATGTCGCTGGTGTAGCCACCTTCCTCAACGAATCCGAAAACGCCCACATTATCTTTATTTAGGGACTATAGGACTTAACAACCATGAAACATTTCCTCGATATTACCCGCGAGACCTGCCCGATGACCTTTGTGAAGGTGAAGCTGAAACTGGCCCAGATCAATACAGGTGAGCAGCTGGAAGTTCTGCTTAACGAGGGCGAACCGCTGCAGAATGTTCCTCGTTCATGTGAAGAACAGGGTTTCAAGGTACTCTCCAATGAACCCACCGATGAGGCCGGCAAACATATGCTGGTCATCGAAAAGTAAATGACAGTCAGGGCATTCTGGGAAGGAAAATACCACAACAATGAGACCGGCTGGGATCGTGGCAGTGCCAGCCCTGCCCTTCTGGATTGGCTTAAAGAGCTGCAGCCCTGCCGCATCCTTGTGCCCGGTTGTGGCCGTGGCCATGAGGTGATTGAACTGGCCCGTCGTGGTTTTGACGTAACCGCTGTCGATATTGCGACACCTGCCATTGATCACATGCAGGCCATGCTGGAAAAAGAGAAGCTTACCGCCACCCTGATTCACGGTGACCTCTTCGAGATTGAGCTCCCCCCCTTTGATGCTATCTACGAGCAGACATGCCTCTGTGCGATTCAACCCAGCCAGTGGAAAGAGTACGAACAATGGTTGCACAACCACCTCAAACCCGGCGGCCAACTACTGGCTCTGTTTATGCAAACCGGTGCCGAAGGCGGCCCACCCTTCCACTGCGATCTATCTGAGATGAAACCGCTATTTGATGCTTCACGCTGGCAGTGGCCTGAATCAGAAGGCGATGCAGTCGCACACCCATCTGGCCGTCATGAAATGGCGCATTTAATTCAACGCAAATAGTAGTTCTAAAACAGGCACAACGGCCTGTGATTAAATTTAGATTTTTAGACCAGCTCCGGTCAGTGACTGAGCCAAGTGTGAGCTTAATATTTTAACCTCTTCATCCAGATAAGGAATGGCTTCTACTTTGCCCCATACAGGCGCAGGCCAGGCGGGGTCGGACTTGTAGCGGACAATGTGGTGAATGTGCAGTTGCGGCACCATGTTACCGAGTGCTGCAATATTGATTTTATCCGCGTTGAACTCTTTTTCGATGACTGCAGCCAGTTGCGAAGATTCGCGCATCAGCTGTTGCTGATCTTCATCCGAGAGCTGGTGGATTTCGGTGATGCCTTCGCGCTGTGGCACGAGAATAAACCATGGATAGTTGGCATCGTTAATCAACAATAGGAGACAAAGCGGCAAGCGGCCGATGACAAAACAGTCTTTTTCCAGTTGCGGATGCAGAATCATAATTGCCCCTTTAGGTGCTTGGTAATAAAACGGTCAAACTGATTAGCAAAGGCCATGCGGTCTGCCTGATTGAAAGGCGGCGGGCCACCTGTGATCACGCCATTGCCGCGCATCTCATCCATCATATTGCGAACACTTAACGCCCTGCGCACATTATCAGGAGTATAGAGCTCGCCTCTTGGATTGAGTGCGAAGCCACCCTTCTCGATCATGCCTGCAGCCAGTGGAATATCGGCGGTAATGGCAAGATCGCCCGGTTCGCAATGATCAACGATATAGGCATCAGCCACATCGGCTCCGGCAGCCACATGAACCGAATCGATATACTCTGATTTCGGATACTGCAACTTCATATTTGCCACCAGCGTTAAGGGAATCTGCACACGCTCTGCAGCGCGATAGAGAATCTCTTTGATCACTTTGGGGCAGGCATCGGCATCAATCCAGATACGCATCAGCGGTATCGCCTGTTAGCACGCATCAGATCGGCTGGACGACCGATATCGTACCAGTAGCCATCATGTTTCGCTCCGGCACATAATCCTTTCGCTATCAGTTCACGCATGGGTTGCACCAGAGAAAAAACAGAGCCCGTTTCAAAACCATCAAACACCTTTTCATCCCAAACCGAAATGCCGGAGAATGTGAAACGTGTTTCGCCTTCGCTCATTACCTTGACTCCATTCAGGGCAAAATCTCCCCCAGGATGGTGAGTAGGATTGGTCACAAGCCCAATGGCTGCTCCGCCCTCGGGAAGAACGGCACTTAACCGTTTCAGGTCAAGACTGCTCAATACATCAGCATTGCAGACTGCGACAGGGCCACTGCCGGGCAGAAACTCTAGTGCCTGCTTTACGCCACCACCGGAATCGAGCAGCAACGGCTCATAACTGATGCGAATGCGACAGCCAAACCGGCTACCATCACCAAGGTAGGACTTCAGAATGTCTGCATGATGATGCGCATTCACCGCAATATCGTGGATACCCTGCGAAACCAGTGAGCGAATCACATGGATGATGGCCGGTTCCCCGCCCACCTGCATCAGTGCTTTGGGGCGACTGTTGGTCAGCCACTTCAGGCGTGTTCCAAGCCCTGCTGCCAACACGACAGCTCTCTCTACTCGCTGATCCATCACTGTTGCAGCTTTTTGATCAATTCAGGCATCTTCTCATATGCCGCTTGCCGTCCACGATCAATCTCCTGCTCAGGATTACTGAAATCATTCCACTGGGTAAAGCCGACCAGCGGCTCAATCACCACATCGGCATGATCCCGATTGGCCTTGCGCAGGTGAAAGGATTTAACCTGTGTGGACCAGTCGAGCATGCCGTAGACATTACTCGGCTCAATATCGTTGCGCGGTCTTGACCCGACATTTACCGCAACCACCAGCTGATGAGGGCGGGCCACCATCTGCGCTTCGATCACGGGAAGGTCAGAAGCCACACCGCCATCAACATACTTTTTGCCACCAACATGTACCGGATCAAACACACCCGGGATCGCCATGCTTGCGGCAATCGCACAAGGCAGTTTGACATGCGAGTCGACTGAAAATATCTGGCACTCGCCGCTGGGAAACTCAACGGCCGTGATATAGAGGGGAATTTTGGCATCACTGAACGATTCACCGCCACAGAAAGCAAATGCGATATCGATCAGGGCATCGGTATCGGCAATGGATCGATCCGTCGCTGCCCGCGTTAACATGATTGACTGCTTGGCCGCAGCGGTAAGCCTGGAGAGCCAGCTCTGATCCTCAGGTCCCTCCCCATCAAGTTCTGGCAGGGAGAGTCTGGAAAAGGATTCATGCGAGATAATATCCATGGTTCGAGCCATCACTTTTCTGGCATCCGGCTCAATCGCATACATCGCCCCGAACAGTGCTCCGATACTGCAGCCAATGATCGCATCCGGTCTGAGTTTGTGCTCTTCAAGCACCTCAAGCACCCCAAGATGGGCCAGGCCACGACCACCGCCACCACCAAGAGCCAGTACAAACCCGTGTTTTTTCTCCTGGCGAGCAGCAAAGATGCGATCAAGCAGGTTCATCTCTATTTCAACTCCTTAAAACCACTGAGGGCGTTGTGACAACTGCACCCGTTGAACGACTCTTTTTTTCAACTATCGCGCGAATCAGATCAACACCCGTTGATCTGATTCGCTTGCTGGCAGTGCAGCAACCTCACAGAGTTTATCACATAAAACCCTTATCTGATCAGTCGCAAGCGGGCCGGAATCATTGCATGTAATAAAGAAGACATCGACAGCCCGTTCACCAAAGGTGGAGACCGAAGCGCCATGTAGTGAATAACCCTGCTTAGCAATCGCATCAGCCAGTCGTGCCAATAGACGTGGCTGATCCGCAGTAGAGACTTCAATGGCAGTTTCACGGAATGAGGCCTGAGGCAATTCACGCACACGCACCGGCACATTGCGCATTAACAGACTCACCTTGAACTTTTTATTGATGACAAGCTGCGGCAACACCTCACTATCAAGCAGCTTCTCAACACGCTCCTGCAACCTCTCCAGATCACTCAACACATTAAACGGAGCACCATGTCTGCCCTGCAGATGAAATACATCCAGCACACGGCCATCATTCAGCATATAGGCTTGCGCTGCCAGGATACTGGCATGGCCTGAGGTTAGCGCCGCGGCAAAAGCGGCAAACATCCCCGGACGCGGATGGCCCACGATATAGAAAAGCGTCTCACTGCGATCATTATCAACCCAGAACTTCACCGCATTGCCATCTGAATCGGCAATCAATGGTACGATATCGGTCAACTGGCGCGGTGGAAAATGCATCACACACTGCCGTGACATCTGGCCAAGAGCGGCCTTGATAGCCTCCTCATCAGCATCTTTCACACTATCCAGCACTGATCGCACACGTGTCTGATAGAGGCGTTCTGCGGTTTCATTCAGTGTTTCATCGCTTAGGAAATAACTTTCGGTTAAACGGTAGAGTTCAGCCAACAGTGATCCCTTCCAGTCATTCCAGACATTGGGCCCCACGGCAGAGATATCAGCGATGCTCAACAGCAACAGATAGTTCAATCTGCTCTGATTGCCAACCCGCTCAGCAAAGGCTCGAATCACTTCCGGATCAGAGAGATCAAAACGCTGACTTTTTACTGCCATCAACAGATGTTCTCTGACCAGCCACTCCACCAGCTCCACTGCATCAAGATCAAGGTTCATGCGTTCACAGAACCTGCGCGCCATCACGGCCCCTACCTCAGAGTGATCACCCGGTAGTCCTTTGGCGATATCATGGAAAAGAATGGTAATATAGAGCAGTTCGGGGCGGTTGATCTTGTGGCACACTTCATGTGCCAGCGGCAGCCGCACATAGCGATCACGATGAAAGAAATTGCGTGCTTCACCGACGGCTCGAATGGTGTGTTCATCAACAGTAAAAGCGTGATACTGATTAAACTGCCCCAGCCCCACCACTTCTCGGAACTCAGGGATAAAGCGGCCCAGCACACCGGTATCGTGCATCTGCCTGAGCGCCCACTGCACATTGCGTTTACTGCGCAGAATTTTCATAAATATACGCTGTGCCACCGGATCATCGCGCATGGCATCATCAATCAGCAAGACATCGGCCCGGATCTGCCTGAGCGCCCGACTGGAGAGTCGACGTTTACCCTTCTGCGCTTCCCTGAAAATGCGCAGCAGGCGCAATGGCTCATCTTTGAACACACGATCATCGGCAATACTCAGGCGTTTACCTTCAAGAATAAATCCGTGATTAACCGACTTTTTAAAAGCAAAAAGCCGGGGATTTAACTGCTCTCTGAAGTGCATGTAAAGAAGACTGGAGACGCGCGATATGCGACCGACATGTCGAAAGTACTCTTTCATAAAGGCATCAACGGCAGGCCTGGGCGGGATCGGCTTATAACCCATCAGCTCTGCCAGCAGAGCCTGCTGTTCAAAACCAAGGCGATCAGATGGGCGGCGCATCTCAAGATGCAGACCAGTCCGGCAGCGCCAGAGAAAATCCTGGGCACTTAACAGGCCGTCACGTTCACGTGTCGAGATCGCCCCCTTCTCCACCAGTTCAGCAATATTGTCACAGCCGTACCAGACCTTGGCCATCCAGAATACCGACTGCACATCACGCAGACCGCCTTTGCCCTCTTTGATATCGGGCTCCATCCAGAAGGCTGTACCACCGGTGCGGGCATGACGCGCTTTGACCTCGGAGAGTTTCGCCTCCACAAATGCCTTGCGCTTTTTCTTAAAAAACTTATCCAGCCCTCGTTGCAGCTCTTCATAGCGCTCGCCGGGACCAGTCAAAAGGCGTGATTCTGATGCCGCAGTGGCGCTGTTCCAATCCTCTTTCACATGCTCCAGACACTCTTTGACACTGCGCACGGCATGGCCGATCTTGGCCCCCATATCCCACAGTGCCAGAAGAAATGCCTGCATCTCCTCTTCAACAACCTGAGAACACTCGCCAGAGACCAGAAACCACATATCCCAATCAGATTTAGGAGCCAGTTCGCCACGACCATTGCCACCGACCAGCACCAGATCAACAGAGGTGGAGGCTGTTGGCGCTTTCTGCTGCCAGAGACGGATCAACAGTGCATCAACACCGCGACACATCAAACCGGTCAACTCCGTTCCACTCGCCCCGGCTTTAAACGCGGCATCTACAGCTTCATTGAGCTCGCGCAACTGCTCTCTTTCAGACAAGGCTATTTACCGCAACGGTAGATATTAAATGCCTGCTCACCATCAATCACCCTGCTGACAGCCACAATGGTGTCGCCATCCATCTCGGCAGCACTGTTTTTTGCCATAGTCTGTAACTCACCAGCCACCTTCTCTTCAGAGCGCGGAATAAAGACAACTTTATCCAGCACAGCCACGGTCACCTTCGCAAGATTTTTGCATGTTTTAACCTGCTCAAAAGTGGCAACTGAGACCGTTGCACCGCTATCGGTAGTTTCCACCCAGGTGCAGCCACCGGCAAGCAACGCTACAGAGAGGATCATCCATACTGATTTTTTCATGATTCACTTACCTCGTTTTTTAATTGATCCAATAACATCAACGCATCAACCGGCCGCATCGATTCAACATCAAGGGCCAGCAACGTTTTTTCCAACTCACGCAGGCGCTCCAGATCTCGCTCCTGCTGTTTTTTCTCCGCTACAGCAAACAGGCCCAACTGCGGTTTGCCGCTCTCTGCCGCCAACTCTGAACCATGTTCAAGACGGAAAAGGTGTTCACGCGCACGTTTGACCACCTCACGCGGCAACCCTGCCAGCTGCGCCACAGCAATGCCGTAGGACTGATCGGCGGCATCCTCTATTACCTGATGCATAAAGATTACCGAACCATTCCACTCACGCACCGTGACAGAGGCATTAAATGCCGCTTCAAATTCGTCCGGCAGCTCCGTCAACTCATGGTAGTGGGTAGCAAACAGCGTCAGCACATCAGAAGATGCAATCAAACGCTCGGCAACTGACCATGCAATCGCCAAGCCATCCCAAGTGCTGGTGCCACGGCCAATCTCATCAACAATCACCAGCGAACGCGGCTCCAGCTGATTGAGAATGGTTGCCGTCTCCATCATCTCAACCATGAATGTTGATCTGCCACTGGTCAGCTCATCACCTGCCCCGACACGGGTAAAAATGCGCCGGGTCAACGGGATGCGCGCCTCATCCGCAGGCACAAAACAGCCGGTATGTGCCAGCCATACAATCCACGCCACCTGCCGCATATAGGTAGATTTACCACCCATATTAGGACCCGTCAGCAACATAAAACGGCGGTTTTTCAGGTCCATATGGGTATCGTTGGCAACAAACGGTTCATTGCTATCGAGAAAACGCTCAACCACCGGATGGCGCCCACCCACCAGTTTCATACTACGTCCGTTGTGCACCTCGGGGCGTACATAGTTATAACTGCGGGCCAGCCAGGCAAAGCAGCAGAGCACATCAAGCCTGGCCACGGCCTGGGCTGCCTGCTGAATCGTTGATGCCGCACTGCATACTTTTCTGCGTAAAGTCTCAACCAGCACATCTTCACGATTTAACGCTGCATCACGGGCACCAAGAATTTCCGACTCAAAGCTGTGCAGTTCATCGGTAATAAAACGCTCAGCATTGACCAGTGTCTGCTTGCGTACGAAATCAGGCGGTGCATCTTTAGCCTGCACCTTTGATATCTCAATGAAATAACCGAACACCTTGTTGTATTTCACACGCAGGTTGGCAAGCCCGGTTCTCTCCCGCTCCCGTGCCTCATAATCGCGCAGCCAATCGTTGGCATCGCGGGCCAGGCCGCGCAGGCGATCCAGCTCACTATCAAAACCTTCACGAATCACGCCACCATCGCGGAACACCTGTGGCGGTGCCTCAACAATGCCGCTATCCAGCTCAGCAGCCAGCGACTCCAATCCCTGCATGGCACTGCTCATACCGGCAAACAGACCACTGCGATCCTCGATCAGCCTGTACAATTCAGGCAAAGCAGTGATCGCCTCGGTCAAACCCCGAAAATCGCGCGGAGAGGCGCGGTTGAGAACGATTCGCGTCAGCATTCGCTCCATATCGCGCACGCCGCCAAGGCGCTGGCGCAATGACTGCAACGTATCCTGGTCATCGAGCAGGCCCTGCACTGCATTCTGGCGATCATTGAGTCGCACCAGATCACTCAAAGGCCTGTCGATCCACTCCCGTAGCAGCCGCGCCCCCATCGGGGTTCTGCTCTCATCCAGCACATGGATCAGACCACCCTTGGGGTCGCCTGCCAGTGAGCAGTAGAGCTCAAGGTTTCTTCTCGAGCGCATATCGATGCGCATGCCACTGCCCTGCTCAACAAATACCGGCAGAGAGAGGTGCTCAAGTGCACACTTCTGGGTCTGCCCGAGATAGACCAGCACCGCCCCGATTGCTGCTGCTGCATGTTCATGTTTTTCAAGATTCAGGGCGTCCCAGTCACTGACTCCAAAGTGCTGCTGCAGCTGTTCGCGTGCCACATCAGCACTAAAACTCCAGTCTCCCGGCCGATTCACAGGCATAACATGTTGGGATTCATCAGATGTGCTCAGTAGCAGTTCAGCCGGTGCCATTACAGCCAGCTGCTCTTCGAGAAGAAGATCACCTGATCCTTCGAGAAGACGCCAGTGGCCACATGAGAGATCAACCGCGGCCAATCCCCAGGCCTCACCCTTGCGATAGCAGGCGACAAGCGGTGCTGAACGGCTTTGATCCAGTAGCTCTGCCTCGGTAATCGTGCCGGAGGTGACAACGCGCACCACCTCACGCCGAACCGGCCCTTTGCTGCCATCGGGGGCTTCCATCTGCTCACACACGGCGACCCGCTTGCCTGCAGCTACCAAGCGAGCCAGATAACCTTCAGCCTGATGCCAGGGCACACCGGCCATCGGGATATCATCGCCATTGGCCTTACCCCGTTTGGTCAGTGTGATGTCGAGAATCTTCGATGCCTCTAAGGCATCTTCAAAAAACATCTCATAGAAATCGCCCATGCGATAAAAGAGCAGGCAGTCCGAATTCTCGGATTTAATCTTCAGATACTGCTGCATCATAGGGGTGTGAGTCGTTTGACCCGTTGTTTTCGCCATGGCCGCAATGTAACACGCAGTTTGGCGATGTTTAAGAAGGAACTGCGCAGGCGCTTAAAAGAGATGAATAGTCTGCTTGAATCACTGTGAAAACAGGGCCGTTTGATATCTTTTCCGGGCATGCTTAAGCCCGGGAAATGTGCGGGGGAAGGGGGGGGGAAGGGGAAGGGTGCACATTTGCCCGGGCTATTTTTTAAAGCACTATCGCTTCTGATATCTTATATCGGCAGATAACATGCATCCTTTAACCATTTTACCGCGAAAGAGATGCCGCAACAGGGCTTAGTTTATGCATCCAATTGACAGAGAAATGTGATGCAGATCATCTTTTCAGACATCACCCGATCATCATGCCCGCCGTTGACTTCACTATCTCAGCATCGGAGCGTTCCCGTCTCTAATTGAGATGCTGATTAATAGGCCTCCTGCCTGTAATCAACGCGCAATCGCAAAAGCGCGGTTTTGCGATTGCTTACAAATCAAGGGCTTGCGAGCCTGATTTGGCAGGCCGTCCGTGGCCTGCACGGAAACGCTGAATAAATCAGCGCTTCTCTAAAGGAATGGAAAATGAATAGAACCAGAAATCAAATCCTGCTGTTTATTCTGCTTGTAGCTGCTGATCAGATCAGCAAGTGGTGGATTCAGCTGCCCGATTTTAAAGCCTTTGTCGTTGTCGATGGTTATTTCAACATCATCCGTGCCTACAATCCGGGCGTTGCCTTCTCGATGTTTTCCGATCTTCCCGATGCTGTGCGCATCTGGCTACTGCTCGGTGTCACCGTTGCTATCGCTGTAGTCGTTGCCTTCTGGTGGTGGCAGGAGCGCCAGAGTGCCGGTATCACCTCATGGCTACTGGTGCTGATTCTGGCTGGTGCTGTCGGCAATATCTGGGATCGTATGCAGCTGGGTTATGTGGTCGATTTCATTGACTGGTATGTCCGCTCTGGCGCTACTGAATACCACTGGCCTGCCTTTAATGTCGCCGATGCCTGCATCTCGATTGCAGTGGTGATGCTTCTGATCACCAGTTTCAAACAGCGTTAAATTCACACATTCAGTTTAGCCCAGGCTCTTTTAATCAGAAGGTCTGTTCCATCTGATTTCTAAAGTTTTTTCCTATCTCTCCGATGTTTAATTAGGAAGGGAATTTATATGCGTGCAGATTCAGAACATCCCATATCGAACATGGAGGTCGCTCGTCGAGCTGCACTTCTCTTTTTCCCTGTTGCCGCCCTGTTTCTTATCTCCCTCTATGCTGTCTACGCCCTGGACAGAGACAGCGCCATTGAGAGTCTGATGCATGAAGAGGAGGTGGTTGTTCATCAGCAGGAACAGCACTTTACCCGCACGTTCAACACGATTGTCTCGGATCTGCTTGTACTGACTGGCCATGCCGACTTCAAAGAGATGCTCAACGATCTGGATGACGACCCCTATAAACATCTCTTCAATATCTCACACGAGTTCCTCTCCTTCATTGATCACAAAGGCACATATGATCAACTCCGCTTCCTGAATATGGAAGGGCTTGAAATCGTCCGCATCGATCTCAACAGCGGCCAGCCAAAAATCATCCCAAAGGAGAAGAGGCAAAATAAGGCAGATCGTTACTACTTTAAAAAAACAGCATCCCTTGAGAAAGGCCAAATCTATATCTCCCCTTTCGATCTGAATGTTGAAAACGGGAAAATTGAACAGCCGCTGAAACCGATGCTGCGCGTAGCCATCCCTGTAATTGATAAGCATGATGTACGACACGGCATCATCATCCTTAACTTTCTGGGAAAACATCTTCTCAACGTGCTGGGAGAGATAAGCACCAATGCGCCGGGTGAAACACTGGTATTGAATACCGATGGCTACTGGTTAAAGGGACTGGTCTCTGAGGATGAGTGGGGTTTCATGTTCCCTGAACGGTCAAACAAAACCTTCGGCTCCCGCTTTCCCGATGCATGGTCAACCATCGCTACAACAGACAAAGGCACGTTGACCACGAAGCACGGACTCTTCACCTACGCCACAGTTAAACCACTTACCAGTGGCTGGGCTTCTGCCTCGGGTAATTACCGGGCATACCAACCTGAACCAGGCGATCCCGACCTTGCCAACTACAGCTGGAAAATCGTCTCATTTGTCCCTTCTGAACGGATACAGGCAGAGAGCAGTCGACTACGTCTGCCGCTGCTTGTTCTCGGTATTATCCTTACCATTGTCTGGGGCATGTACTCTCTGCTCTCCTCCAACGCCAGGGCTCATAAAAAAATAGCTCGTCAGATCCTCAAAGAGAAAGACCAGCGCATCAGGGAGATCATCGACTCTGCATTTGATGGCATCATTACCATCAATGAAAATGGCATCATCAGCTCATTCAACCCTGCCGCCAGCACCATCTTCGGTTATGCGGCAGATGAGGTCATCGGCAAAAATATTAATTTACTCGTCCCCTCCCCGCATAGAGAGATGCACAATGATTATCTCCGCCGCTATATAGAGACCCGTGAAGCCCACATCATTGATAAACCACGCGAGGTTGAAGCAGTTAGAAAGGATGGCACTGCATTTCCATTGAGCCTCTGTATCGGCGCCAAGCAGTACAGTGACCACTGGATGTTTACTGGCATTGTGCGTGACATCACCGAGCGTAAAAAGATGGAAGGCGAGCTTGAGAAAATGGCAGTCACCGATGCACTGACCGGTATCTACAATCGTGGTTATTTCAATCGGCATCTGGTCACTGAGTTTAATCGCAGTAAACGCTATGACGTGCCGCTCTCGCTGATCATTCTCGATATCGATCACTTCAAGGCTGTTAATGATACCTACGGACATCCTGCAGGTGATGCCCTGCTCATCGCAGTGGCTACTGAGTTACACAAACTGGCACGGGATACCGATGTCGTAGCCCGCTACGGTGGTGAAGAGTTTGTCTTAATCCTGCCGCAAACCGATGGCCAAAGTGCACTAATCCTGGCCGAACGCCTGAGAAAAGCGGTTGCAGAGATCGCTGTTTCAGCGGACAAGGAGATGATCTCCGTGACGATTTCACTAGGGCTTGCATGCATTCCCGGCTCCGAAGCCGACTCCCCTGACCACTACCTGAGAATTGCTGATCGGGCCCTTTATCAGGCCAAAGAGACAGGCCGAAACAAAACCGTGCTTGGTACTGACTAAACTCTTAACAGATATCCCTGTTTAAAAACGTTTAACCATTTTATGCACCACCTGATTTGTCAGGATGGCCAGACGCCGCTGGTTGCTATTGGTGCCATAGGTGCCTCCTGCATCATAGATGGTCGCGACCGATTCAGAGGCGATCACTGAACCATCCCGGGTAACCCACACCTTGATACCCATCTCATCAACGCCAGCCACCTGCCAGAGAAACAGTACCGCAGCAGTTCTGCGCAGCCGTATATTTTCGACCTCCAGATGCAGGGTAAGAGCATCTTCCTCACTCCAGCGGCCACTCTTACGCAGCAGACGCTCCGACTCTTGTTTGAGGCGGCTGCCGACAAACTCAAACACTTTGCCTTTAAAACCTTCTATGGTGACCTGTCCATCGATGACCTGAACATCTGAAATTCGCTCATGTTCGCCAAGCAGTGGCGGTTTCGCTTTAGCGATGGCAACAGGGTGATCCACATAAGGGACACAAGCGGTCAAACCTGCTATCAACAGACACGGAAAAACGAGTCGTTGCACTCTCTTCTTCAGATCTTTTTCCTGCGTTCTGAACGCATGCGAATGCCAAACATCAACCGTGCCACATCTTTGAAGTGGCGGGCATAATGAATCACCAGCCCTTCTCGCACGCTCTCCGGCAGCTCATCCACATCCACCGCATTGGCAGCAGGAAGAATCACTTCAGAGATACCCAGTCGTTTGGCCGCCAGAAGTTTTTCGCGCTCACCACCAATAGGCAGCACATCACCGACCAGTGTCAGCTCACCTGTCATTGCAATGCGCGCAGGTGAGCGCTCCAGCGCCAGTGAGAGCAGGGCAGTGGCAATAGCAACACCTGCCGATGGTCCATCCTTGGGAACCGCCCCTTCAGGCACATGCAGATGGATGAATGCTTTATCAAAAAAGTCGGGGGCAACACCAAAACGATCCAGATTGGCGGTAACATAAGAGTAGGCAATATCGACGGACTCCTGCATCACCTTACCAAGCTGTCCGGTTACCTTCATGCCACGACGATCACGATGGGAAATTGTCGCTTCCAGGGTCAGGGTGGTACCGCCCATGGCGGTCCAGGCCAGGCCGGTAGAGAGGCCGATGCCCTGCTTGATCGCCTGCTCACGGAAACGGGGTTTACCGATATATTCAGCAAGATCAGAGACACCGATTCGCAACGGAATCTTCACCAGACCTTCGGCTTCCTTGCGCGCCAGTTTACGCAGGATCTTCTTCAGCAAGCCCTCTAAGCGCCGCACACCCGGTTCACGGGCATAATCCTCAACCAGATGCTTCAACACACCCTTGGTAAGTGTCACGTCGGCACGCTTTAACGCATGCTCATGCAACTGGTTGGGCCACAGATGTTTGCGTGCAATCTCCACCTTCTCACTGGCCATATAACCGGGCAGGCGAATGATCTCGGCACGATCAAGCAGTGGCCTTGGCACCGTATCAAGCTGGTTAGCAGTCAGCAAAAACAGCACCTGCGAGAGATCAAAACGAACATCGAGATAGTGATCCATGAAATCTGAATTCTGTTCGGGATCAAGCACCTCCAGCAGTGCTGAAGATGGGTCGCCACGGAAATCGTTGCCGATCTTATCCACCTCATCGATCATGATCACCGGATTAGCCACCTCAACGCGTTTCAGTGCCTGTACAATTTTGCCCGGCATGGCACCGATATAGGTGCGGCGATGACCTTTAATCTCAGCCTCATCACGCATACCACCGACAGAAAAGCGGTAGAAGGGACGACTCACCGCTTCAGCAATGGCTTTACCCAGTGATGTCTTACCCACGCCCGGCGGGCCAACGAAGAGAATGATTGAGCCACCCACAGCTTTCTTGCGGGCACCCACGGCAATAAATTCAAGGATACGATCCTTCACATCCTCCAAGCCTGAGTGATGCTTATTCAGCGCGCGACTCGCCGCCTTCAGATTATAGCGGTCACGACAGGTCTTACCCCACGGCAGGCAGGTCAGCCACTCCAGATAGTTACGGGTTACGCTGTACTCCGGTGAGGAGGTTTCCAGCATTGAGAGCTTGTTCAGCTCCTCTTCAAATGCACCATCCGCCTCTTTGCTGAATTTGAGTTTTTTGGCTTTTTTCCTGAACTCCTCGATCTCCTTCTCACGAGGATCTTCATTCATACCCAGCTCGCGCTGAATCTCATGCAACTGCTCCTGCAGGAAAAAGCGGCGCTGCTGATCAGAGACTCGCTCCTCGATATTGTCGCGGATTTTACGCTGCACCTTACTAACGTTGAGTTCACGATTAAGCAGCGTCACCACCTTCTTCAGGCGATCATAAATAGGATAAGTCTCAAGAATCTCCTGCAGATCCTCGCGACTGGCGGTAGTCAGACTGGCTGCAAAATCGGCCAGCCGGTTGGGTTCATTGACATCGAAACGGGAGGCAAACAGCCGCAGTTCTTCCTCATGCAGCGGATTATGTTTGAGCAGCTCTTTGATCGTATTGATCACGGCCACTGTATAAGCGCGCAACTCAATATTATCTTTGTAGGAGGTCTCCTCACGATAGGCCGCCCTTACCCGGATCGGATGCTCATCACTGATGAAACCCTCAATGCGGAAACGGCGCAGACACTCGACCACCAGATGCAGGCCGTGCCCTTCGATCTCTACCGCCTTGGCAATGCGGGCAACCACACCCACCTCATAGAGGTTTTCCGGCTCATACGGCTCATTTTCATCACGCACCAGAACAAGGCCAATATGCTGCTGATGGCTGGATGCCAGATCACGCACCACCTTGCTCATATCCTCATTTTCATAAACCAGCGGCACCACCAGGCCGGGGAACAGTGGCCGATTGGAGAGCGGCAACAGTGTCAGCTGATCGGGCAGCACCTCATCGGCCTGCACCAGTGATGCCTCCATGCTTTCACCCTCATCAGCAGAGCCAACATCGAGGCTATCTATTTCATCTATAATTTCCGGGTCGTGAACATCGTCTGGTTTCATAATGTTTTTTTAAGGTTAACCTCATGATTTTTCAAGACTTGAATTCATACGCTAGCATCCCCACATTTAACCTGACAATCAAAAAAGGAGATTTCATGCGCGGCTTTAAAGGTATTTTCCTGTTAATCATCACCAATGTACTGATCTTTTTCACGCTGGCGATTACCGGCACCATTCTCATCGAGGTGGTTTTGCCGAACTTCGGCATCGATCTGCGTGGCGCAGTTGCCGCACAGGACTTCGCATGGGCGATGGTATTCGGCTTTGGCGGCGCGTTCATTTCACTGTTTATGTCCAAGTTTCTCGCCAAGCGCGGTATGCGCATGCAGCAGATTACAACCCCATCCACACCCAAAGAGAAGGTGGTGTACAACACCGTTGCTGAACTTGCGCAGCGTGAAGGCATTAAGATGCCGGAAGTGTGGGTCTACTGGGATGATGTTCCCAACGCCTTTGCCACCGGCCCTACCCGCAACAATGCCATGGTCGCCGTATCCTCCGGCCTTGCCATGAACCTTACCGATGACGAGCTCAAAGCGGTGGTTGCGCATGAGGTCGGTCACGTCAGCAATGGCGATATGATGGCCACCACCCTGCTGCAGGGCTTGATGAACACCTTTGTCTATTTCCTCGCCCGTATGATCTCCCGTCCGTTGATGGAACGTAACTACTGGCTTGGTTTTGCTGTCTATATGGCGCTGCAGTTTATGCTCTCGATTCTGGCCATGATTCCGATCTGCTGGTTCTCCCGCCGTCGCGAATTCCGCGCCGACGCCTTTGCCGCTGATGCGGTGGGTGCAGCTTCCATGGCTTCCGCCCTGCAGAAGATCGAAGCACTCTCTCAACGCACGCTGGCTACAGAACATCGCGAAGAGGGGATGAGTGAAGATGCTTTGGCCACCATGAAAATCCATGGTCAGTCTTCAGGTTTCGCTCATCTATTTTCCACGCATCCGCCAACAGAGGCGCGTATCGCAGCACTGAAAAACCGCAAATAGTCAGCAACTGTTAATACAGCATCAAAGGCGCGCCTATCCGGTGCGCCTTTTTTCTTGCACTGGCGAACTCCTGATGACCTATCTATGATATGACCATGGCACATCAAACAGCAGCAATTCTGGTCATTGGTAATGAAGTTCTCTCCGGGCGTACTCGCGAGGCCAATGCATATTATGCGGCTGGAAAATTTTTTGAGCGCGGCTGCAAACTCAGTGAAGTAGCCATTATCCCGGATGAACGCGAGGCGATCATCTCAACGCTTAATCGGCTAAGAGAGCAGTACGATGCAGTGATCACCTCCGGTGGCATCGGCCCCACCCATGACGATATCACCATGGAATCAATCGCCGCAGCCTTCGACGTTGAGCTGATTGAGCACAGCTTTATTGTGCAGGCGATGACTGACCACTTCGGTGCTGAAGGACTGAATGAGGGCCGCCGTCGCATGACCCGCGTCCCACAGGGTTCCAAACTGATCCGCTGTGAGAAGACCATTGCGCCGGGCGCACGCATCGGCAATGTCTACATCCTTGCCGGAGTTCCCTATATATTTGAATCACAGCTTGATTCGATTCTGGATCAGTTTGGCGACAGGCCATACCAACGTATTGAGATCGAAGTAGAACTACCGGAAAGCCTCTTTGCCAAAGCACTAACCGCGATTCAAGCTGACTTTGATGATGTTGAGATCGGTTCCTACCCCGGCCGCTGCGGCCCTGACCCTTGCGGCAAGATCTGTCTGAGTAGTCAGGATACAGAGCGATTAAATGAAGCCGTAAAAACGGTCAACACCATGCTGGAGAACATCGCCTCCTAGCAAGGTCACTCCCTTGAAGCGTTATCTATGAACGCCTGTTCCTTTAATCGGGCCATTCAGCCAACAGCCAATTATTTGCTGATCTAGCTATTTAAGATTCTCGTAGATTTCATTTAATTTATCAGAACATGCATTGAAAGCTGCTAGCACTCTTGGGTCAAAGTGCGAGGGATCTGTTCGCCCATCTCCATCGCAGATAACCGACAAAGCTTTTGCATGTTCAAATGCTGGCTTATATGGACGCTCACTACGTAGTGCATCATAGACGTCTGCAATCTGCATAATTCGTGCAGATATGGGAGTCTCTTCACCTTTGATACCATTTGGATAACCACTTCCATCCCATCGCTCATGATGCCCAATCGCAATTTCACGTCCCATTTGCAAATAGGGTGAAAACCCATCTTTAAGAATATTTCCTCCGATGCTGGGATGCGTTTTCATGATCTCCCACTCTTCTTGGTTTAAAGCTCCCGGTTTAAGTAAAACTCTGTCTGGAATGCCAATCTTACCTATATCATGCATTGAGCTGGCATGGAAAATCATGTTACAGAATTCCTTATCCATACCCATGGCCGTAGCCAGTTCTTTGGTGTAATGGCCGATTCGTTTTACATGCCCACCCGTTTCATCATCATGATTCTCAGCAGCATTCACCAAAGAGGTTATACCTTCGATATAGGAATGTTTCAGCTTTTCCTCTGCCTTTTTACGCTCGGTAACATCTCGCAAAACAGCTGTGAACACAACTTTCCCGTCACTTTCAACCTTAGATATGCTTGCCTCAGCATGGAATACTTCTCCATCTTTCCTTTGCCCTTTGATTTCACCCCGATCAGACATAAATTTAGATGCTTGTTGTGGTTGCCGAGAGAAAGTATCGACATGCTTGTGATGGTTCGAGCGAAAGCCTTCAGGAAGTAGCATTTCAAGCCGCTGCCCCATCATTTCATCAGAAGTGTAGCCAAATATTTTTTCAGCACCTTTGTTAAACAGGGAAACCCGATGATCTCCACCAACGACAATCACAGCATCAGCCATTCCATCTAATATTTCAAAGAAAAGTGAAGCGTTCATTCAATAACCAACCTTTTGACTCAGGAATTCCCTTATCTATCGGATCGCCTCCCAACATCTTGAGTCTCTACTTTTTTAATAGGGTCATTCAGTCAAGCTCCTAAAATATGCTGAGTTATACTTGTGGCTGGAAACATTCATTCATCCGAATGGATTTGAATCGGGATGCGGCGGGCACCAAAGCACTCCTGAAAATCCTCAAAATGACCGGGAATCGGAGCATCGCACATAATACAGTGCCCTTCTGAAGAGACCCTGTGCTCCACTATCTCGTACCAGTCGCGCACAATCAGACGCTCTCCGCATCCGGGACAGATTGTTGTGCCTCCCCTCTTGTCGTGGGCATTGCCGGTATAAACATAGTTCAGACCGGCATCCATACCGATCTTGCGGGCACGGCTTAAGGTGGCCTGCGGTGTTGCCTGCACATCACCCATCTTCCAGTCGGGATGAAATGCGGTGAAGTGCAAAGGCACATCCGGCCCCAGATTCTCTACAATCCAGTCAGAGAGCGCAGTAAGTTCCTGATCACCATCATTAAAACCGGGAATCAACAGGGTGGTAATCTCAAACCATACGTCTGTCTCATGCTTGAGGTATCGCAATGTATCGAGCACCGGCTCCAGCTGGCCTGCGCAGAGCTTACGGTAAAAATCTTCAGTGAAGGCTTTCAGATCAACATTGGCGGCATCGATATGGGTGAAAAACTCCTGCCGTGCTTCGGGATGTATATAACCGGCCGTCACTGCCACAGTTTTAATATCTAACGCATGGCAGGCCTTCGCAACATCAACGGCATACTCAAGAAAAATGACCGGATCGTTGTAGGTGAATGCGACACTCTTACATCTCCACTCCAGAGCGGCTGCAGCGATCGCTTCAGGTGTAGCCTGATCGCAGAGGCGATCAAATTCGCGTGATTTGGAGATGTCCCAATTCTGGCAAAATTTGCAGTTCAGGTTGCAGCCTGCGGTGCCAAAGGAGAGCACACTGCTGCCCGGATAGAAGTGATTGAGCGGTTTCTTCTCAATCGGATCGATACAGAAACCTGATGATCGGCCATAGGTAGTGAGAACAATCTGATCATCTTCACATTTGCGTACGAAGCAGAGTCCCCGCTGGCCATCGTGAAGCTTGCAGTCACGCGGACAGATGTCGCACTGAATGCGCCCATCTTCAAGCTTATGCCAGTAGCGGCCGGGAAAGTGAGACGCGATCATAGGCTATTCGGAATGTAGATCCTTCTCGCGATATTTCTTTACCTGATACTTATAGAGCAGCACTTCAGGATGCCAGAACTCAGCGGAGAGACCCGCCTTAGCCTTCAGATGACCAAGAAAATCGGCCGGATCGGGCAGCTGATCCCACACCTGTGGCAGGAAGGTCGCTTTGTACGTGCCAAACTTGAAGACCACGCCATCAATGCCGGGCCGCAGTCTGGATATGGCAACATCCTCGGTATGGGCATGCATCGCTTCAATCTCGGTAAGCACAGAGACCTCAATCAACAGACCGGCAAACTCATCGGCGGTCAGAGGCAGAAACCTGGAATCCTCAAATGCAGCAGCACGGGCATTGGCAGCGACATCCTCAATCAGTGAACGGTGCGCTTCCAGTGTGCCGATACAGCCGCGCAGTTTGCCATTGATAGTCAGGGTAACAAAGGTTGCCGCAGGCTTCTCCAGCCAGCTCAGACCAGAGGTAGGAAATTCATCGATGGCCACACGCAGTTGCCTGGCAATGGCCGAGCGCGCGATACTAATAAGAACCCTGCCTCTATTTATCGAATCATTCATTCAATCTCCCCTGCTCAAACCATGCCATCGAAGCATAACCCACCACACGGTTTTTATCTCCCGCCGTATCACCCGAATTGCGGCAATCGAGCAGGCGCGGCTTAAGTCCATATTTTTCGGCGAGAATCAGCAGGGCATTAATAGCAGTAGCCCCACAGGCCTGTTCATGATTAATCGCCCCGTTAATCGACATGATTTTCTCTAGTGTTGCATGGTCAATCGCATTAGCACTCTGATAATCGTGGAAATGGGAGAGATCGGAGCTGATGACAATCAGTGTCTCCCGATCATCGATAAACATCTCCATCACCTCGGCAACAGCTTCAGGCTCAACCATGCCGACACAGATCGGAAGCAGCTCAAAATGCGGCAGCACCGTCTGCAGAAAGGGCAGCTGCACCTCCAGCGAATGTTCCTCTGCATGGGCGACATCGGAGGTTTGAACCTCAGCATGACTCAGAGCACTACGAACAGCCTCCCGATCAATGGGAATATCCCCCAGAGGAGTCTGGTATCTATTAACCTCGGGCACGGCCATACCCTGAAAACCAACCCGATGGGCTGGGCCAAACAGCACAACCCTTCTGAATGGAGCCCCGCGAACGGATTGATAGGCAAAAGCTGCAGTCAGCCCCGAATAGATATAACCAGCATGGGGCACAATGATAACACGGGGAAGAGGCAGCCCCTTCTCCAACTCGCTTTCAGCCACAGCCAGCGACCGGGAAATCTGGTTAGAAAGCTCTGCGGCTTGTGCCGGATAGAACATACCTGCAACTGCGGCGGGACGAACACTCATCTACACCTCCGGAACTATCCCCAGTTTAGAAGCTTCGACCAACAGTGTGAAGCCCTCTTTTCCAGCTCGGGAGGTCAGCATCTCACAGGTTATCGCCTTCAGGCTTTCAATAGCGGAAGGTGGCCTTCACCAGATAACTTTGCTGTTGCAGCGTAGAGGCTTCAAGCGTCGATTCAAGATCCTCTTTATGCGTCGCTTTCAACAGATTCTTGCCAACCAGGCTTAACTCCAGACTCTTGGTCGGCCTCCATCCAAGCCTTGCATCAAGACGATTGTAACGAGCCACCCTGTCACGCTTAAAGATATCCCAATGGGAGAAATTCAAGTCCAGTTCAACATGATCCCCCATATCAATACTGGTGCCGATATGGTACCTGTTTTCCGGGGTCTGCTCTCTGAGCACATAAGCGGAGTAGCGTGTCTCCGCATCGTTTATCGGCGTAGGCAAATAGTGGGAGCGCTGGTGCGTAAATGAGCCCTTCAGCTTCATCCACTCCAGAGCCTGCCATGTAAAATCGACCTCAACGCCTCGTGCATTGCCATCAAGTATGTTGGCCAGATAGATCGGAATAACCAGATAGGTGTTTTCGATAAATGCCGATGCCGGATCCTGATAACTGTCGGCAACACCTTTGTAGAACATCTTAAACACAGTGGCCTGAAACAGAAGGTCGTCATCAGGGTGAAAACGCAACCCTGCTTCGTAAGCGGTAACCTGCTCAGGTCTCATACGGCCATCACCAATCAGTCTCGCCACATAGCCCGGCCCGGCTTTCACATCATATGATATCCCATTCTCAATCATATTCGGCATGCGCAGCGTACGCGAAGCGGAAGCCCACACGCCCCACTGATCAGCACTGTAGATAGCCCTCAAGCTCGGCTGCATCTCCCATCCGCTATATTGATTATGCTCTGCCTTCAGGCCACCGGTAAACTTCAAGCGATTGTCCATGAAATAGATATCATCCTGAATAAACAGCGAATAGAGTAAATTCGTTCTGTCCGGCATCTGTATGACAGCTGAATTGGTGATATCGGCCCGTGAAATGCGATAGCCACCACCGACTGAGATCGATTGGTGGAAGAACTTCGGCAGATCCAGTTGTAGCTCCGCATCAAAGGTGTCGCGCGTTTCATCAAAATGCGGAAGTTCCATTTTAGCCCGATCAACATAGAGCTGTGCCGTGAGCTGCGTATCAGTCATCAACTCGTGATTGAGCTGCATGATCATATTACTGCCGGAATAGTTATTATTACTTACATAAGGAAGGTTGGTTACACCTGCATCAGCCATATAACCAAACGCACCGGCTTTCACCCTGTATGCATTGCCACTCAGGGAGAGCTGCGTCAGATGCGTGGCATCCCAATCCACCCTGAAGCCTGCCTGACCAAAGCGCCTGTAGTCGGGGGTATCACTGCCTTGCGGCATACCCCATAGATTTGCCACCGCTATATCGTAGATGCCGCCATCTCTCTGCTCACTCATGGCATAGGCACGGTAGTGTGCCTGCTTACTATCCCAGCCATAGCGCACAGTACCAAATCCTTTCTCCTCAGTTCCGGCACCGCCGGAGAGCATCAAACCCTGCGTTTTCCTGCTATTTTTGGTAATAATGTTAATCACGCCATTGACTGCATTGGAGCCCCATACTGCGCCAGCAGGCCCCCTGATCACCTCAATGCGCTCGATATCTTCCAGTGGATAGTTCTGCACCAGCCACCAGACACCGGAAAAGGTCGGTGAATAGAGTGCCCGCCCATCCATCAGCACCAGCAGCTTGTCGGAGAAGAGATCATTGTGACCGCGGATACTCACTGCAAACTGATTGGCATTGGGCTGCTGCACTTCAACGCCGGGAGCCAGGCGCAATGCTTCGGGAATACTCATCGCACCTGAACGGCGAATATCATCGTTGGTAATTACAAACACTGCGGCAGCAGTCGAATAGTACTTCTCACTTCGTTTGCCGGCAGAGGTTACAGTCAGGTTCATCAGCTGCTGCATATCCATCTCCAGCAGAGCATCGGTCTGATCCTGCTCCTGAGCAGCCAGCGGTGTGGTCAACAAACAAATCAATAGCGAGAAACCCGCCACCAAGCTGGCCTTACGAAGACTCCTGTACGACAACAGATACCCTGTCATTGCTCACTCCCTGTGATATTTGCCAAACACTGACGCAAGACACTATGCAGCGACTGCAGTGAAAATGGTTTCTGCAAAAAGGCCTCGGGCTGCACCTGCTCAAATTGCGGAATGACATTCTCATTTCTGTAACCGCTACAGACGATAACCGGTGCCTTGATACCCATCTCCCTGAGTCTGATCAGTGCCTCTTTGCCACCCATTCTGGGCATGGTCATATCCAGCAGCACCGCATCAATTCTCTGCTGATGCTCGCTATAGCGCTGCAACCCCTCCTCACCATCACAGGCAAGCAGCACCTCACAACCCATTTTTTTGAGCATCTTTTCAAAGATCGCCCTGACCATCACCTCATCATCTATCACCAGAACAGTAAGCTCTTGATCGCTTAGCTTAAGCTTTTCTGTGGCTATTTCGCCCGCCTGCATATCATCGACGGATGCAGAAGAGACCGGGAATAGCACCCTGAAACGGGCCCCCTTCTCCGGTGCGCTCTCAACCTGAAGTGCGCCATCATGAGAGCGGACAATACCCAGCATTGCACTCATGCCCAGACCACGGCCGGTAAATTTGGTCGTGAAGAATGGGTCGAATATTCTATTCAGCGTGGCCTCATCCATGCCACAGCCATTATCAGTGACCTCAAGAAAAACATAGTCACCTGGCGGTCGTCTCTCTTCCAGGAAAGGGCTATCCAGCGCCTCTCTACCTGCAAATATTGATCCAGTCACAACGTGAATCTCCCCGCCATGTTGTTCGCCAATCGCCTCTGATGCGTTGGTAATCAGATTCATAATGATCTGCTGTATCTGTGTATTATCGGCAAGAATGCTCGGCAGGTGAGCTTGAAGATCAAATTTTAGCGATACATTTTTGGAGATCGACACATCAATCAACTGGACAGTCTCCTCAACCAGACCAGAAAGGTTCACCGCCTTTCTAACCAGTGACCCCTGCCCCGAATAGGCAAGCATCTGCCTGCAGAGGTCAGCAGCCCGAACACTGCTGGATACAATATTCTCCAACTCTCTATCTGCCGGCAGACTCTCTTTCATGTTCATCTCGGCCAGTTCGGCATTACCCATGATGCCAGCCAATATATTGTTAAAGTCATGCGCGATGCCACCGGCCAGTACACCCAGCGACTCCAGCCGCTGCACATGCGCCATCTTCTTCTCCATCTCCTGCTTCTGCGTTTCAGCCTCTACCTGCAGTGAGATATCGCGAACCACCCCTTCAATACCGACCACCTCACCCTGCTGATCGATAATCAGATGCGCTGATAGTGAGCACCAGATCAGCTGGCCATCACGGTGTTTGAGCTGAATTTTATAGTTCATCAGAACGCCACTGTTCTCTCTCAAAGCAGCCACCGATTGAGCAAAGCCACAGCTATCAAGCCACAGCGCTTTCATTGGCATACCGGTCACCTCTTCAAGCGAGTAACCGAGCAGCGAGTGAACAGCACTCGATGCCCAGACAACCGCGCCGTCTGAAGAGAGGCGGTAGTAGGTATCGAGCATATTATCCAGTGTCGACTGTAACTCATCACGGGTGTTTTTGAGTTCAGATGTCCTTTCAGATACCTGCTCCTCCAGCCTCTTCTCGATGCTCTTCTGGTCAGAAATATCCATAAAGGCAGTGAACAGTGCCGGCTCAGACTCAAATGTTATCCGGCTCATAGAGAGCGAAACCCAGAATGGATCGCCATTACTATCAACAGCCTCTATCTCCTTGCCGACAACCTTACCCTCCTGCTTCAACGTGCCGAGCAGCTCCTGCCGGTCTTCGGGTTGCCTGTAGAACTTCAGGGTCTTGGTATCTTCACTCTGCTTGCCCTCGAAGCCGAACATCTGAGCAGCTGCACCATTAAAAAGTAGGATCTCTCCATCAGCAGGTCGGCTGATCACTACTGGCATAGGCGCAAGTTCCACAACATTCCTGAAGCGAACTTCACCCTCCTTCAGGTCTCTGTGATTCTCTTTGATGGTGTGAAAACTATTTTCAATCTCATCCGCCATCTGATTAAAACCAACCAGAAGCTCTTCAGTCTCCCTGTTATAGGTCGGGCTATCGGCTCTGAGTGAATAGTCACGATCATGGCCCATCTTGCGCATCAATTCAGCCAGTGCGCTGATCGGCGAAGCGATCCTCTTCTGCAACCGCGATGCCAGCATTAGGCCCAGAAACAGAGAGCCGAGCATGACCATCAACACCGTAATATAACCGGTACGCTGACTCTCTTTCAGGTGGTCAAGGCGGGACTCCAGATAGATAACACCAACCGCTTCACCTTTATGTTTTACAACCCTGTAGAGGCGTAATCTTCCGTCAGAAAAATCGATACTCTGCAGCTGTTGAAAGTTAACCGGTTGCACCCTGGCAGCAGTATCGTCTTCTGCAGCATAGGTAAACAGGCTCTGACCGTCATAGGTGAACAGTTTCACCATGGAGATGTCGGGATCAAACTGCATCGATTGCAACAGCTCAGCAGCCATGCGCTGATCGTTGAACATCATAGCCGGCCTTGCTGCCGCGCCTATGATGTCACCTTCAACAATCAGCACCCTCTCAGCCTCCCTCTCGAGTAACACCTGATTGTGACCGATCCACACGCCGCCCATCACGAGCACGGTAAATCCAAGTGTTAACACGAAAAAGATCTGGAGCTGGCGCTGGATAGAAGTAGAAGATTCTCTATTCATTATCCCTCCCAACTATCTCACCGAGCTGCAGAAGTTGCGCACTGATATAGAGGCCAGCGCGTTTGACTGCCTGCAAATTGACGATAAAGGTGAGTTTTTCGTTGTGATATTTGATTTCGATCATGCCGCCCTGCTCAGCAAAGCCGGGAATATCAGAAATCGTAAGTACTGGAGATCCCTCAACCAGTTTCAATAGCTGGTCAAAATGTCCCCGATCCGGCTCTCCAATAAACAGAACCGAGCTGGATCGGAGACAAGTTATCTCCTTGCATGAGAGCAGCTTCAATCCAAGTTGCCGGGCTGCCGGTTTCTCTGCAATAGCCTGCAGTATGTCATGCAATCTTTGATCATGGAGAACGTTCAGCCGCACTCCAGTTGCATTAGCATCCGGACTATTTTCAGGCCAATCGGTAAAACGGATAAAATTGAAGATATATACAGATTTCAGTTCATCGGAGCGAACCGGAGTCTGCTCAGAGGCGATAGAGGTCGCAGATGTGAGCGCAAACAGAGCAATAGCGGCCGCCATAACAACTGTTTGGCAGATGTGATTGCATTCGCATCTTGCGTATGTAAGAAAGGTTCTTCCTCTCAAAACAGCGGCTTTAGAAAAAGCCCTAATGAATAGCCACATCAGCTCAGATGTATGCCTCTCCGGTAAATGTTCATCAATAGAGCATGAATCATGCCATGAATCAATTGCGGACAGGAATCCCCTGTTTGGCCAGATATTCCTTTGTTTCGGCAATCGTGAATGTGCCGAAATGGAAGATAGAGGCGGCGAGCACCGCATCAGCACCACCAGCCTTCAGACCTTCAGCCATATGCTCGAGTGTGCCCACACCACCGGATGCCACCACGTTAGCACTGATCGCATCAGAGACCGCACGCGTGAGCGGGATGTCATAACCGTTTTTGGTGCCGTCAGCATCCATACTGGTGAGAAGAATCTCGCCTGCACCGTAGTCAGACATACGCTTCGCCCACTCCACGGCATTGATACCGGTCGGTTTTCTGCCGCCGTGGGTAAAACACTCCCAGTGGTCATCCACGCTTTTGGCATCCACGGCCACAACAATCGTTGACGATCCGAAGCGCTCGGCAGCCTCTTTGACCAGTTCGGGGGTGAAGATCGCGGCAGTGTTGATCGAGACCTTATCGGCACCGGCATGCAGAAGATTCTCAATATCGGAGAGGGCCTTCACACCACCGCCAACAGTGAGCGGCATAAATACATGTTCGGCCACCTCGGTAACCATATGGTAGAGCGTATCGCGGCTCTCATGGCTGGCACGAATATCAAGGAAGGTCAGCTCATCAGCACCCTGCTGATCATATTTAATGGCAGCCTCAACCGGATCACCGGCATCGATAATATCTACAAACTGCACGCCTTTAACCACACGCCCGTGCGCCACATCCAAACAGGGAATTATTCTTTTACTCAGCATTTTTTTCACCGCGAAGGACGCAAAGAAGCGCAAAGGAATAATCAGCAAAAAAACTTTGCGTACCTTTGCGTCCTTTGCGGTTCATGTTTTTCATTTCAAAATCCTCATCGCTTCAGCGAAGTCGATGGTGTTCTCATAGATGGCACGGCCGGTGATTGCGCCACAGATACCATCGTCCACATGTTTGGCACAGGCAGTCACATCATCCATTTTGGACACGCCGCCGGATACAATCACCGGAATCGAGATCGCCTTGGCCAGGTTTACCGTCTCCTCAATGTTCGGGCCGGTCATCATGCCATCGCGAGCAATATCGGTATAAATAATCGATGAGACACCGGCATCTTCAAACTTGAGCGCCAGATCAACAGCCGTGACATCAGTAACATCATCCCAACCGTGCACAGCCACCATGCCACCTTTGGCATCAATACCGACACAGACCTGACCGGGGAACGCCTTGCACGCCTCCTCCACCAGTGATGGGTTGGCCACGGCAATAGAGCCCAGGATCACACGATCGACACCGAGATTCAGTGTCCCTTCAATCATAGCCAGATCACGCAAGCCACCACCGAGCTGAACCGGAATATGCATCTCGGCGCAAATTGCACGAATCGCTTCACGGTTGGCCGGCTTGCCGGCAAAAGCACCATCAAGATCTACCACATGCAACCGCTTGGCGCCGAGAGACTGCCAGTGCGCAGCCATCGCACCCGGATCATCACCATAGACGGTTGCATCATCCATGCGCCCCTGTTTCAGACGTACGCAGTGCCCATCTTTCAGATCGATTGCGGGGATTAGTTCAAATACATTTACGGATTCCATTGCAGGAATGCCTCCATCAGTGCCAGGCCTGCGCTCTGGCTTTTTTCGGGGTGAAACTGCACTGCCACGATATTGTCGCGACCCACTGCGGCAGCAAACGGGTAGTCGCCATAGGAGCAGGCGGCCAATAGATGATCAGGATTTTCAGGCATGCAGCAGTAGGAGTGAACATAATAGACCTGTTTGCCTGCCAGCGGTGCCAGCACCGGATGCTGCGGTTTCTCTGATGAGAAGATGACATCATTCCAGCCCATGTGCGGGATTTTATAACCACGCTCGGCATGATCTGCGGGAAAAGGGCTGACGGCACCGGCAATCAAGCCAAGTCCCTTATGGCGGCCGAACTCAAGTGAGTGATCCATCAACACCTGCATGCCGAGGCAGATGCCCAGAAATGGTTTGCCTGCAGCGATCTCATTTTTGATGGCAACATCCATGCCACTCTCTTTCAGGGCAGCAACACAGTCACGAAAAGCGCCGACACCGGGCAGCACAATGCGATCATAGTTTTTCAGTGAAGCGGCATCAGAGACCAGCTCAACCTCACCACCCGCCTTCTCCAGCGCCTTGGCCACCGAGTGCAGATTGCCCATTCCATAATTAATAAGTCCGGTTTTTTTCATTCGGCTACAGGCTCCTGCCTTCCGCCTTTTGACACTTCGCAAAAGCGCGGTTTTGCTACGTTCACGGACTCATTGCATTCGCCCGCCACCCCTCCATGGATGGAGAGGATTTGTGTTATGGACATGCTGTTACTAAAGAGCGCCCTTGGTACTCGGAATTCCGCTCTGGCGCGGATCCGATTCTACTGCCATACGCAGCGCACGACCGAATGCCTTGAATACTGTTTCAATAATATGGTGGTTATTGTCACCACGAATTGCATCAATGTGCAGCGTAATGCGGCCATGATTACTCACAGCCTGGAAAAACTCTTTGAACAGATCGATATCAAAGCCACCCACTGTCTCTTTAGGGAAATCGATATGGTAATCCAGACCCGGACGACCGGAGAAGTCGAGTACAACACGTGAAAGCGCCTCATCCAATGGCACATAGGCATGGCCATAACGAATGATACCGGCTTTATCACCAATCGCATCGCGCAGCGCTTCACCGAGGCAGATACCGATATCTTCCACCGTGTGATGATCATCAATCTCGCGATCGCCTTTAGCATCCACACTCAGATCAATCAGACCATGACGGGCGATCTGCTCAAGCATGTGATCAAGAAACGGAATTGATGAGTTCAGCTCAGCCTTGCCTGTGCCATCCAGATCAAGACTCAACCTGATCGAGGTCTCTTTGGTTGAACGTTCTATCGATGCATTGCGACTCATAACTGAATCTCCCGGAGTGCCGCCAGTAGGGCACTGTTTTCATCTCTGCTGCCAATGGTGATACGCAGGCAGTTGACCAGAAGTCTATCAGAGCCGTGCATATTCTTAATTAAAATTCCCGATTTCTTGAGCGCTTCAAACACATGCATTGCATCATTCACCCTGACCAGCAGGAAATTCGCCTGTGATGGAAAGACTTCAATGCCATCAAACTCAGCCAGTGCTGTCGCCATGCGTTCACGCTCATCGCGCAGCTCTGCCACCTGAGCCTCGAATACCTCAAAGTGATCAAGCAGGAAATCTGCTGAAGCCTGTGTCAGCGAATTGATATTATAGGGCATACGCACCTTATTCAGCTGCGCAATCACCTCTGCATCACCGAGAAGATAACCCATGCGAAGGCCAGCCCAGCCCACCTTGGAGAAGGTTTTCAGAACCATGACATTGGGTGCGATCAGGTAGTTGTGCGTACGTTCAGAGAAGGGGCCATAAGCCTCATCAATGACCAGCATACCGCCCATACCTCTGGCGATTTTCTCAACCCGCTCCTGGCGCCACAGGTTGCCGGTTGGATTGTTCGGGCATGCCAGAAAGGCCACTTCAGCCTTTTCACGTGCACAGACCTGCAGGAAATGTTCCTCTTTCATGGTGAAATCTTCCGCCAGAGGCACGGTTGCTACAGGTCGTTTCAACCACTGCGACACCAGATTATACATCACAAATGTTGGACCGGGCACCACGCAGGTTCCAGGCACCGTAGCAATCAGGATCATCTGGATGATCTCATCCGAACCGTTGCCGAGCAGTACCTGCTCAGGCTCCACGCCCTCATGTTTGGCGATCTTTGTACGCAGCGCGAGCATATCAGCATCCGGATAGCGATTCACATCCACCGCTGCCAGTCGCCTGGCCCATTTTTTGCGCAGATCATCCGGCATGGAAAACGGATTCTCCATGGCATCAAGTTTGATCATGCCGCTGCTATCAGGCACGTGATATGCCGACAGCGCTTTGATGTCGCCTCTTATCATGATTTATTGATCCGTTCGGGAGCATCCTGCCCCTCACTTTTGATCACTGCGCAAAAGCGTGGTTTTGCTTCGCTTACGGGCGTACTTCGTTTGCCCGCCGCACGTCCGTGTGCGGAGGTTGCACTCCGTTGTTTAGTTGGCAACATCATTACCCTTTGTCTTTCAGGCGCAGCTCGAGGGTCAGGGCATGCGCCTGCAATCCTTCGCGATGAGCAAGGTGAGCAGCAGCCGGACCAATCGCTTCGACAGCCGCACGGGTGGCGCGAATTACACTGCTGCGTTTCTGAAAGTCATATAGACCCAGCGGGCTTGAGAAGCGAGCTGTACGGTTGGTCGGTAAGACATGATTCGGACCTGCAATATAATCACCCAACGCTTCGGGCACAAAGTGGCCGATAAAGATGGCACCGGCATGTCTGATGCTTGGAAGAATCTCATCAGGATTCTCCAGTGCCAGCTCCAGATGTTCCGGCGCAATGACATTGACCACATCCGCAGCCTCAGCCCAATCCTTAACCAGAATCAAAGCACCGTGCGTTTCAACAGAGGCTCGTGCGATTTTGGCACGTGGCAATACCTGTAGATGCGCCTCAATCGATTGTGCCACCTGCGTCAACAGATGTGCATCAGTGGAGATCAGGATGCTCTGTGCCGCCTCATCATGTTCTGCCTGCGAGAGGAAATCAGCTGCAATCCAGGATGGATTACCACCATCAGCCACCACCACGATCTCAGAAGGGCCGGCAATCATATCGATACCACAGGTGCCGAACACCTGACGTTTGGCTGCTGCCACAAACTTATTGCCCGGACCAACAATCTTGTCCACAGCCGGAATAGTCTCTGTACCATAAGCCAATGCGGCCACTGCCTGAGCACCACCAACCGCAAAGCCGCGCTGCACACCGGAGACATAGGCTGCTGCCAGTACCAGTTCATTGATCTCGCCACCCGGTGTTGGCACCACCATGACAATCTCTTTCACACCGGCCACCACGGCAGGCACGGCATTCATCAACACCGATGATGGGTAAGCTGCCTTGCCGCCGGGCACATAAAGACCTACACGATCAAGTGGGGTAATGCGCTGACCGAGGGTCATGCCGACCTCGTCGGTATACTCCCAGTCATCCTGATGCTGCTTCTCGTGGTAGGCGCGGATACGATCCGTCGCCAGTTGCAGTGATTCACGATCCATATCCGATACGGCATTCCACGCCTCTTGCATACGTGCGCGGCTAATCTCAATGGTTTCACCTGTGCATGCCCAGCCATCAAAGCGCTCGGTATAATCACACAGTGCAGCGTTACCACGCTGTTTAACATCGGCAAGAATACCCGCCACCAGATCCTGCACATCGGCGCCGGTATCAGCCTCGCGTGAAAGCAGGGCATCCAGCCTGGCTGAAAAATCCTCCTGCTGAGAATCGAGTCGTAGAATGTTGCTCATATCTGTTCCCTTATCCTTTATCTCTTACTTCCACTGCTAAACGCAGCTTCTCAATAATTGGTTGAATCTGTGATTTGCGCGTGGCAAAGCTGGCCGGATTAACAATCAGGCGACTGGAGATATCACACAGGGTGATCTCCTCCACCAGTCCGTTGGCCTTTAAGGTGCTACCGGTCTCCACCAGATCAACAATGCGCTCTGCCATGCCAACCAGCGGTGCCAGCTCCATTGAGCCGTAGAGATGAATGATCTCCGCCTGCACGCCCTGCGACTGAAAGTACTCAATCGCCAGTTGATCATATTTGGTGGCTACGCGAATACGGCTACCACGCTCAGCAGGCCCCGCCTCCACCAACGCTTTCGGGCCACAGACACAGAGGCGACAGCGACCGATGCCCAGATCAAGCGGCTCGTAGACATGCGGACGATACTCCAGCAGTGAATCGCGTCCGGCCACACCGATATCGGCAGCCCCCTGCTCCACATAGGTGCAGACATCAGCAGCACGGATAATCAGGAAGCGAACAGCTTTGCCATCCACATCTCCGTCCACCATCAGCTTGCGGGTCTTCTGCACATCCTCATGTGGTGTCAGTCCGGCAGCCTCAAGAAGCGGCAGTGTCTGCTCCAGAATACGCCCCTTGGAAAGGGCAATCGTCAGTGGTCGTGTATCAGGCATCCGGTCGTGCTCCCTGCATCCAGTTTTCACTGGCGCTGTGCCGCTCAATCTGAGCGCCAAGCTTGCTCAGCTTCTCTTCAATTCGTTCATAACCGCGATCAATATGGTAGACGCGGGATATGGTGGTTTCACCTTCAGCGGCCAGCCCTGCCAGCACCAGTGATGCAGAGGCGCGCAGATCGGTTGCCATCACCGGTGCACCGGAGATCTTTTCACGTCCGGTGACGATCGCCATATTGCCATCAAGTCTGATCTTCGCTCCCATTCGGGCCAGCTCCTGTACATGCATAAAGCGGTTCTCGAAGATCGTCTCACGCACCACACTTGTACCATCAGCCAGCGTCATCAGAGCCATAAACTGAGCCTGCAGATCGGTCGGAAAACCGGGATGCGGCAGGGTATGAATATCCACAGCTTTCAGGCGTCCATTTGCTTTGCAGCGGATGAAATCGTCACCCGTCTCCACAAGGCCGCCAGCATCACGAACGCGGGCCAGGAATGCTTCAAGCATAGAGGCATCTGCACCGGTCACAGTCACATCGCCACCAGTAATCAGACCTGCCGCCAGATAGGTGGCAATCTCAATGCGGTCAGCAATGGTGATCATCTCACCACCTTCCAGTCGCGCTACGCCTTCGATGGTAATGGTATTGCCACCATCACCCTCGATTTTAGCACCAAGGCCGCGCAGGGAGTCGGCCAGATTAACAATCTCCGGCTCTCTCGCTGCGTTATCGAGAACGGTTGTACCCTTGGCTAGCACAGCTGCCATCATCAGATTCTCAGTACCTGTGACAGTCACCTGATCAAACAGAATATAGGCACCGGATAGACCGTTGGGTGCACGGGCAATAATGTCACCCTGCTCCACCTCAATCTCCGCACCCATCGCCTCTAGCCCTTTCAGATGCATATCGATCGGGCGCGCACCAATGGCACAACCACCGGGCAGACTCACTCTGGCTTCACCAAAACGGGCCAGTAGCGGCCCGAGTACCAGCGATGATGCACGCATGGTTTTCACCAGCTCATAGGGTGCCTCGGATTTGGTGGCCGGACGCGTATCAACATGCAGGCAGTACTGGTCATCATAAGAGACCTCAGCACCCTGCCATGCCAGCAGCGTCATCATCGTCGAGATATCCTTCAGATGTGGAATGCGGTGATAGGTCACCGGGCCGTCAACAAGAATCGAGGCGGCAAGAAGTGGCAGCGCTGCATTTTTAGCGCCGCTGGCTTCGATAGTTCCGGACAGCACATTGCCACCCTGAATGATAATTTTATCCATATAATTCCCGTGTCATAAAGGAGGCGAACGCTAGCCGCTCTACAGCATGGGAACAATGCTTAGAAACACTGCATTTCTACGCGCCAGACAAAGCGGGCTACGGATTAACTTGCCGCAGCCAAATCAGATCACGACTCGCCGTTTTCAACCTGCATTGAGGCATCATACATCAGCGTACGATTGCGCCCCTGCTCTTTAGCCTGATAGAGCGCCAAATCGGCATATTTCACAATATCCCAGAAGCCCTCGCCATCTCCGGGAAAGAGTGCAACACCAACAGAAAGTGTTTTGGTCAGCGGCCCCTGCGGCGTCTGGAACTTTGTACTCTCCATACTCTTGCGTATTTTCTCAGCCAGCTCCATGCACCCTTTCTCATCCGTACCGGGCAGCAGCACCATGAACTCTTCACCACCGAAACGGATCGCCATATCAGAGGTACGCACACTCTCTTTGAGTAAACCAGCCAATCCGATAATCACCTGATCGCCAACATCATGGCCATAGGTATCGTTAACCTGCTTAAAGAAATCAACATCCACCATCAACACGCCCAGCGTTGTACCCTGACGTACAGTATTGGCCGCCAGAGTATCAATATAATCCTCAAGGAAACGGCGATTGTAGAGGCCGGTCATCGGATCACGCATGGCGGTATCTTTGAGCGACTGCATCAACTGGCGCGCTTCGATTACAGGTGCCGCCTCATTGAGATAGATGCTTGCTGTCTGCTCAATATCAGGATGCTTCTTTAACTCCTCATCTGAAAGCACCAGCTGCAACACGCCGCCAACACGCCCTGAGAGCATCATCGGAATACAGACATGCACAAAATCATCGCCACCTCTGGCACCACCTGCGTAACGGGTGCAAATATATGGCGAGTCAATGCTGGAGACACAGGCTGCGGTGCGCTTGGCCCGGCATGACTCTGAACAGGCCAGGATCTCCTGATCACACCAGAGTTCACCATCGCGATCCACACCCTCTACAAAGACAGGAATCATCATCTGATTGTCACCCTCAATACGATAGAGGGTAAAACGCCGCAGGCCAAAGTGGTCACTCATCACACGGCGAATGCGGATGAATATCTCTTCCAGATCGAGATCATTCTCCACGGCCTGCTTAAAGCGCGCAGCACCCACCATCTCATCAACCACATGTACGGTATGGGTCAACAGATTCTGGCCACTACTCTGCTGGCTGAAATCACCGAGTGAGCCGATAGAGGTAGAAATTTTACCCATGCTCTGCTCAAGCGTATCCATCAAACTATTCGTTTGATGGGCAATCTCACCGATCTCATCACTGGTAGTAGAACTTATCCGCCCCGTAAAATCACCCTCTTGGGCGCTGCCTACAACATTTTTCAGGCTCTCGGCTGTATCCACAATAGGGGTGAACAGCCGCTTAAGAAAATAACCGAGCGAGAGGGCAAACATCAGCAAAAACACCACAATCGGAGCGATCGCAAACAGCTCAGATTTCTCCAGCTCCTCCAGTGAGAAACCGAGTGTGACCGCACCATTGATACTGCCCTCCGGCACATCATGGCACTTCAAACAGTTCAGCTCGCCGGTGCTGGTGGCGATATAAGGGATAGTAATGCGATAGGTGGATGAATCATTGAAATGAACAACTTCCTCTTCCCACGTACCTGTTGCCAACACCCGCTTCTCCATATCGAGTTTGGGCTTCTCACCATCTTTACCGGGGCCGAACTGGTGAATTACCGGCTCACCGCGCAAGACGCGCACATCAACCAGACCGGGAATCGTACTCATGCGTTTAACCAGCATCTCACGCTCACTGATCACACCGGTACGCATCTGCTCAGTCAGCGTAATGCGCAACATATCCGCAGCCATGCGCCCCTGCTCGCGAATGGTATTCAGACTGAAATAGTTAAATGATTTAATCGTAACAACAGAGAAGAGCACAATCAGTACAAATGAGATAATGGTTGTGAACCAGAAACTTTTCTTTCGTAATGTCATACTATCCAACCCCTCAATTCATGACCGTTAAACCTTTACTGCCACTTTAATGCAACAACAGGCACAACATGACGCAATTTGCATGCCAAAGACGCGTTTTATTTATGGGTGTTCACAAGAGCAGATGACTTTTGCTCCGGCCATCCGCTAGGATTCCCGCCCATGTCCGTCTACACAGAACTCTCCGCATCCGATATCTCCGCCATCCTCGCCGGCTACAGCCTGGGCGAACTGGCCAGTTTTGAAGGCATTGCTGCCGGCATTGAGAACAGCAACTTTTTCGTAACCACCAAAGACCACGACAACGCCGCCCGTTTTGTACTAACGATATTTGAGCGCATGGATGCGACAGAACTCCCATATTTCATGCGTCTGATGCGTCATCTGGCCCATAATGAGCTGGCATGCCCGGATGTGATGCAGCGCAACGATGGCTCACTGCTCTTCGAGGTTCACGGCAAGCAGGGCTGTATTGTCTCATGTCTTTCAGGCCGCACACTCGATGAACTGAATGAAGAGCAGCTCACCTCTTCAGGTCGCGCACTGGCACAACTGCATCTGGCAGGTGGTGATTTTGACGAATCACGCGACAATCCAACCGGCATGGCATGGCTGGATGAGCATATCGCAGCAGTTGTGGACGGCACGCGTGAGACTTACGGCGCAGATGCCGCACAGCTTCTGCAGGATGAACTCGATTTTCAGCAGTCCTGCGCTTGGGACTCGCTTCCCTCAGGCGTGATTCACGGCGATCTGTTCGTGGACAACATCCTCTTTGAAGGCAACAAAGCCTCCGGCATTATCGACTTCTACTACGCCCACACAGCCCCATATGCGATGGATATTGCCATCACCCTCAATGCCCAGGCTGTTCAACTCTCTGATCAGGATGAGTCTCGTATCAAAGCATTTATGGCCGGTTATGAATCCCTGCGCCCACTGCAGGAGGAGGAGTCCGAAGCACTACCGCTACTGCTCAGGCTCGGTGCACTGCGTTTCTGGGTTTCACGCCTCTATGACGCCCTCTTCCCACGTGGCGGTGCCATGACCCAGACCAAAGACCCGGAAGAGTACCGCAACAAACTTCTCTTCCATCGTCACGCTGATTAATCCGAGCTAAGCTCAATGGCTGCTAACGGCCAAAAGTGGACATTCAATATCGAGTTGCCTCAATCATCTATAAATGATGGGGACCAAGAATTAGCTACTTTTTCAGCTTTTCTGTACTCATCTAATGACAATGTATTTTTACAGTAATTAACAGTTGCTGAAGCCTGTTCCTTTAGCTTTTTATCATAAGTATAATTTGAACTCAGTTTTGTATTTTTATGATCAGAGTATTTTAACGCTCGAATTGTCCACACACAGCCGCTCATTAAATCTGTTTTTCCAAGCTGTCCTGAGCCAAGCATTTGCCCAATGTTAAACATAGACTGTGCCCATCCTAACTCAGCAGATCTAAGGTATAACTCATACCCTTTTTGGCGATCTTGTGGAACTCCTAAACCAAGGTCATATAGATACCCTAGATTTCCAATGGCCACAGAATGGTTCTGCTTTGCAGCCTTCTCGTACCAATAGAAGGCCTCTTGATACATTTCTTCTGCTTGATAACCACTGCCTAGACTATTTTGGGCTTCTGCATACCCACTTTCTGCAGCCATTCGGTACCATTTCTCTGCCTTATTTCGACTCCTTCTAACCCCTGTGCCAGTATCATATGCGCTACCAAGTCTAAACTGAGCCTTTACATCGCCTGCCTTAGCAAGCTTTGTAAGCTCAAATAAATTAAATTTGGATTGCAAAGGGTCCGCTAGGCTTTCAAAAGCAAAACAGCACAACACTATTGTCAAAGTAGAAATCAATTTAACTAAGTTCATTATAAACGCATTCCCTCTAAGTTCTGAATGTCCGCTTTGGGTCGGTTGCAGTCATTCGATTCATTAGCTGATCGTAGACTATATTTGGGGTATTCGCCAATTCCGTCTACAATCAGAAATTATAAGACGATTGAGTGTCTGCTTTCAAAGCGGACATTGAGAGCTTAGGTCGCAGTTATCCTTCAAGGGGGAGGTTTGAATAGTGCTATTTCGAAAGTTTATGCGTTCTTTAAGCATCAACACTCGAGAGGAAAAAATAATTGCCTTCGCATGGATTTATATAATTCTTTGGTTTGGGATGTTTATTTTTATGACCATGAACTGGAATGATTTACCAATATATGTGCGCTTGTTGCTATTGCCGATGATCATTCTTAGTCCAGACTATGATAGCATAAAACAGCTAATAAAGGGTGAGTTTATAGTCCATAAAAAGGAAGGTTCTAAATGACTGCTTTCCAAAGCGGACATTCAATTTTATTGATGAGCGGGGATTTTGATGGATAAAACCATGGCGCTTAAACTTCTGGTGGCCTGTGTGATCTGTCTCAGCCTGATCACCGGAGCTGTATTTTTATTCCAGTGGCTCACTTCATAACGCTTTTAAACGACAGCTAAGGAATTAAGCCTCGGATTTATTCATGCCGATAAGCTGGAAAAGCTCAAGGCGTGAGGACGGGTTGTTCATGAATGCGCCGGTAAGTTTGGAGGTGGTAGTCCATGAGTTCGGTTTATGAACACCGCGATGGCACATGCAGAAGTGCTGGCACTGGATGATTACCGCCACACCTTTGGGATCGAGCACCTCTTCAATGGCATTGGCGATCTGCATGGTCAGCTTCTCCTGCACCTGCAGACGTTTGGAGTAACCTTCAACCACGCGGGCAAGCTTGGAAAGACCAACCACACGGCCGCGCGGAATGTAAGCAACATGCGCCTTGCCTACGAATGGCACCATGTGATGTTCGCAGTGGCTGTGCACAGCGATATCGGAGACCAGAACCACCTCATCGTAACCTTCAACCTCTTCAAAGGTCTTCTCCAGATGTTCGCGTGGATCTTCCTTGTAACCTGAGAAATGTTCATGCATTGCGGCCAGCACACGTGCCGGAGTCTCCAGAAGACCTTCGCGATTCACATCTTCACCGATATATTCAAGCAGGCCACGCACATGTTGCATGCCTTCGATATTGGTCGGGTCATTCAGGTCGAAATCATCACTCACAGCACATCCTTCCTTTTCTCGTTCTGCGGGGCACCATAGCGCATTATAGGGTAATGCAGAACTGAAAAACCACATGGATGTCGTTTTTTAGCCCGCAATTGAACTATTGGTATAGATGGAGAGCCAATGCTTACAATGAATATACTTCGCCACGGAGCTCTTGAAGGTGGCGTCAAATATCGAGGTCGGGCGGATGACCCACTCACGCCTAACGGCCGAAGCAGCATGGATAGCATCTGGTCTCATCTGCAGAGAGAGGTAGATGCCATCATCACCTCACCCCTGATCCGCTGTGCAGAACCCGCCAGACAGTGGGCTGAAATAGCGGACATTGAATGCATCATCGAACCACGCGTCGCTGAGATTCATTACGGTGAGTGGGAGGGTAAAACCATCCCGCAGCTGCAAGCTAAGTACCCCGACATGCTTGCGCGGTGGCGCGACAATCCCCAGGGCATGCGCCCGCCCGGCGGCGAATCACCCGAAGAGCTGCTGGCCCGTCTCAATGAGTGGTGGTCTGAAGTTTGCCAAAGCCATGATGGCAAACAGCTGCTGCTGGTCACCCACTCCGGCAGCATGCGCATGCTGATCGCTCACGCCCTGAATGCCCCCATCGCCACCACCCGCCATCTGGCCATGCCCTACTGCTGCTGGAGTCGCATCAGCCACGATAATGGCAGTTCACAACTAATCTTTCACAATCGTGAAATCTACTGAAGCGACGAACGTGACCCCAAACACGGAATTTAAGAGCAGACAAGAGACAATTTCGCACTGATGATTGAACCGACACCGCTGCCAATATGGGAGATGGTGCCAACCGGAGAGTGAACTATGAACAGCTTACTGCATCGCATGATCCCCGCCCTGCTTAGCCTTAGCCTGCCCTTCAGTGTGCAGGCCGCTGAAACTGATGAACCTGATATGCCAATGTCTGAAACCATGACACAGGTGCAACCGGAAACCGTTCCGACTGAGGACAAGGTCAGCGCAACAACTGAAACACCCACAGATCAGGCCATCACTCCGGATACAGCCGAAGCAACCGAGCCCCTGCCAATGGCTGCGAGCCCAATGGAACCACAGCCTGAAGCGACGGAAACAGCCACATTAGAAGCTGGTGCAATCACAGCAGAAGAGGAGCCGGTTGACGACAGCTTCACCATCGCAACCTTTGAAATTGAGGGTAACCTACTGTTACCAGTCGAAACTATTGAAAAAAATCTGCAAAAATTTGTTGGCGAGAGCAGATCCCGAGATGACCTGTTCAGTATCCGCTATGCAATTATCAAACTCTATCGCAGCCATGATCTGGATGGCGTGGCCGTTGCCATCCCCACAACCGGTGAAGCTGGCACAGTCATGGTCAAAATTTTTGAAGATGATATTGATGCCTACCCGCAACAGGCCGTTGTTCAACCAGATCACCAACAACAGGCTGCGCCCGAAGATCTGGCTGCAACCGCACCTCCAGCTGAGCCTGCCCCGGCCGCCAAAGCAGCCAAAGCCAAGGCAGCTACAGGACCTCAAACCTACGCCATCAAGCTGGACCCGGTTGAAAAACCAGCCGTTGTTGTGCTCCCTGAGCCAGAGCCTGAACTCACAGTAGAAGCAGAAAGTGCCGCACCAGCAGATATGCCGGAAAGCACAGCAACCGTTGAGAACCTCTTAGCAGCCAACGAGTCAGCTGAAACAGCTGCTGCCGAGATTAAAGAGCCAATCACGCAGAAGGCCACACCAGAGACAGTAGTAAACAACGATGCTAAAGAGGTAATCGTTGCAAGCAGTCCATCACCAAAAGTTAAACCTGCTGACACAGTAGTGGAAACGACTGCACCTATTGAGAAGGCAAACACTGTAGCCAAGAGCGCGGCCAAGCCTGAGTTGAAAGCTACCGCAACCACAGCGAAAGCAGCTACCCCTAAAATGGAAAAAGCCAAAGAGAGAGCAGCCGTGAACATCGCTCACGCCAAAGCGGAGAAGGCTAACGCTGCCAGAGCTAAGATTGAGAAGGTCAAAGCTGAGAAAGCTAAAGCTGCGGCGGCCAAAGCCGAGGCAGTCAAAGAAGCCGCGGCTGAAGAGGTGGCAGTCACCCCGATTCTGGATGCACAACAGGGCACATTCAACATCAGCAGCTTTGAGGTTTACGGCAATTCTCTGGTGACCACAGAGGCGATCCAGAAACGCTTACAGCCCTATATCGGCGCAGGAAAATCCTATGCCGATCTGGTCGATGCCAAACAGCAGATCAGCCAGCTCTATCGCAACAAAGGCCGCAGAATGGTGGCTGTCGGCATGCCTGCCAGAATCTTCGGTGAGGCGATCCCCGTGCGCATCTATGAGGCAAAACGTTGATCAACCATTGAAACCAGAAATTGACGCAAATGCCCCAAGGCACCCTCTCTTGCGCCAGCGCAATTCACCTTGTGAACGCAGATTCTGAATAGTTTTGAACATGCCTTGCCAACATTCGGAAAACTGTTCCTGATCCAGTAGCGAACTACAAAGAAAGTGTTTATCTGTGTTTATCTGTGTTTATCTGTGTTTATCTGTGTTTATCTGTGTTTATCTGTGTTTATCTGTGTTTATCTGTGTTTATCTGTGTTTATCTGCGTCAATCTGTGTCTAAAGATTGACTGAAAGATACTTTAATCGAGAAACTTCTCCGCCACTTCAGCCAGATGCGCGCCGTAGCTGCGCGCCGCAGCCAGTGCACCTTCTGAGACCGAGCCCGGCATTCCTTCGTGATTACCACTGCGGCCGTATGGCCCCCACTGCAATCCGCCATCGGCATAACCGGGTAGCGATTTAGGGAAACCGACCGTAATCAGTCCGTGCTCCATAAAGTTGGAGTGCAGCGCGATCATCGTTGTCTCAACACCACCACCGGCACCTCCGAAACCGCCACCGGTAGCAAACACGCCGCCGACCTTGCCTTCCAGCGCACCCTCCATCCAGAGTTTTCCAGCCCGATCTATCAGCTCTTTCATCTGCCACGCCATCGATCCCATATGCACCGGGGCACCAAAGACAATCACATCCGCAGCAACCAGATCATCAAGTGATGTCGCCTCTGCCGTCTGCAACTTTGCCGCGACAGCCGGATTGGCCACCTTCATGCCTGCAGCAATGGCATCGGCCATCTTTTTCGTGTTTCCATAGTCAGAATGATAGGCAATCAGCACATCCATTATTCCCCTCCGCAAAGCCAGTGGCACGACGCTACTGCTGCCTGCCGCAGAAAAAAAGCCATACTGCTTTAGAAATCAGGTCGCAGGCGCTAGGTTGCGGCCTCTTTTTTGAGTTAAAGTGATCAAGCAAGCAGGAGTGCCCAGTGAGTAATAGTTTTGATGCGAAGAGTTCTTTACAGGTTGGCGACAAGGCCTACACCTACTATCGATTGGATGCGGCGGGTGATGTAAGCCGCCTGCCCTACTCGATGAAGGTGCTGCTGGAAAACCAACTGCGCCGCGAAGATGGCATCAATGTTACTGCTGATGATATCAATTTCCTGGCCAACTGGGATGAGAAAGCTGAACCCAGTCACGAGATCGCCTACATGCCTGCGCGTGTGCTTATGCAGGATTTCACCGGTGTACCTGCCGTCGTTGATCTGGCTGCCATGCGCGATGCGATGGCAGCCCTTGGTGGTGATACCCGCAAGATTGAGCCGCTGGCCCCTGCAGAACTGGTGATCGACCACTCTGTACAGGTGGATAACTTCGGCCATGCCGATTCAGCCGCCAAAAACACCGAGATTGAGTTTCAGCGCAACCGCGAGCGTTACAACTTCCTCAAATGGGGACAAAATGCCTTTGAAACATTCAAGGCAGTCCCTCCGGGCTGCGGCATTGTGCATCAGGTCAACCTCGAGTTCCTGGCCCGAACCGTATTCGTTAATGATGAGGGCGTAGCCTATCCCGACACACTGGTCGGCACCGACTCTCACACCACCATGATCAATGGCCTTGGTGTACTGGGCTGGGGCGTGGGTGGTATTGAAGCTGAAGCAGCGATGCTCGGTCAGCCGGTATCCATGCTGGTTCCTAAAGTGGTCGGTTTTAAACTGACAGGAGAGATTCCTGAAGGAGCTACCGCCACTGACCTTGTGCTGACTATCGTTGAGATGCTGCGCAGCCACGGTGTGGTTGGTAAATTTGTTGAGTTCCATGGTTCAGGTCTGGATTCACTGCCGCTGGCGGATCGTGCCACCATCGCCAACATGGCACCTGAATATGGCGCCACCTGCGGCATCTTCCCGATTGATGAAGAGACCCTGAACTACCTGCGTCTCTCCAATAGAAGCGAAGAGAATATCGCACTGGTTGAAGCCTACGCCAAAGCCCAGGGCATGTTCCGCGAAGCGGGCTCCCCTGAAGCGATCTACAGCGAGAATCTCTCACTTGATATGTCCACCGTGGTGCCATCACTGGCCGGTCATAAACGCCCTCAGGATCGTATCGCACTGACTGAATCAAAAGCGATCTACCAGAAAACTGTAGAGGCAGTGAAAGCTGAAGCAGGCATCAGCACCAAAGCTGTAAACACTGTAATCAACGGCGAAGAGGTCACCATTGATGACGGCGCAGTTGTCATCGCTGCCATCACCTCCTGTACCAACACCTCCAACCCGTCAGTGATGCTGGGTGCTGGCTTAGTGGCCAGAAAAGCAGCAGCCCTTGGCCTGACTGCTGCACCCTGGGTGAAGACATCACTGGGTCCCGGTTCAAAGGTGGTCACAGAATATCTCGATAAAGCCGGCCTCTCTCAGGATCTGAATGCACTCGGTTTTAACACTGTCGGTTACGGCTGCACCACCTGTATTGGCAACTCAGGCCCACTGCCTGCGGAAGTATCGGCTGCCATTGCTGAAGGTAATCTCGCAGTCACATCCGTACTCTCGGGTAACCGCAACTTTGAAGGTCGTGTGCATGCCGAAGTGCGCATGAACTATCTCGCATCTCCACCACTGGTTGTGGCTTACGCCATTGCAGGCACGATGAATATCGATCTCTACAACGACCCGATTGGTCAGGATCGTGATGGTAATGATGTGTTCCTGAAAGATATCTGGCCAACCCAGAAAGAGGTGGCCGATGTGGTCGCATCATGTGTAACCGCTGAGCAGTTCGAAGCCTCTTATGGCAACGTCTATGCAGGGGACGCCAACTGGCAGAACCTTGAGGCACCAACCGGCGACCGTTTTGCATGGGATGCTGATTCCACCTATATCCAGCATCCGCCATATTTCGAAGGCATGACCTTCGATCTGGACACCATCAGCGATATCAAAGGTGCACGTGTACTGGCACTGCTGGGTGATTCGGTCACCACAGACCACATCTCACCAGCCGGTGCGATCAAAGCTGACTCTCCGGCCGGTCGCTTCTTGCAGGAGCGCGGTGTTGAGGCTAAAGATTTCAACTCCTACGGCTCACGTCGTGGTAACCATGAGATCATGATGCGCGGCACCTTCGCCAACATTCGTCTGCGTAACAAACTGGCGCCGGGTACTGAGGGCGGTGTAACCCTGCATCAGCCATCGGGACTTAAGATGAGTATCTATGATGCAGCCATGATGTACAAAGATGAAGGCGTAGCCAGCATCATTCTCGCAGGTAAAGAGTATGGTTCCGGCTCCTCACGTGACTGGGCAGCCAAAGGCCCACGCCTGCAGGGTGTACAGGCTGTGATTGCTGAGACCTATGAGCGCATTCACCGCTCTAATCTGGTTGGCATGGGCATTCTGCCTCTACAGTTCAAAGCAGGCGAATCAGCCGAATCACTGGGCTTAACTGGTCAGGAGTCTTACGACTTCTCTGGTATTGGCGATGGTTCTGCCAAAGAGCTGAGTGTTACTGCTACTGCTGCTGATGGTTCGATCAAATCTTTCATCGTTGATGTCCGCATCGACACCCCGAAAGAGGTCGAGTACTACCAGCACGGCGGCATCCTGCACTACGTACTGCGTCAACTCGCTTCCAGCTGATTCGAAGAAACCTTAACTGTAGCGACAGGAACCCCGCCTTGGTGCGGGGTTCTTTGTTATAGTGGCGAAAATCAACTCCGACTTGACCATTCTGCTCTTTAGGCCTTAACTATCAGTTAACAACTGTTCGGTGGGAGGGCAGCCATGAAAAAGATCACAAGCAAACTCATTCTCCTGGCGCTAATCATCAACCTTACCGCCTGCGGCACGCTCTTTTATCCTGAACGTATCGGGCAGCGCCACTCCAATGAGGTGGACATTAAAATTGCCGTAGCCGACGGTATTGGCCTGCTATTTTTCATTGTGCCCGGTCTCATCGCATTTGCTGTTGATTTCAATAATGGTTCGATCTATCTGCCACCTCGATATGGTAGTAATGACAAAGGGGTCAAAGTTGTCACTACCGACAGAGAGATCGACAACGAATATCTCGAGGCGATGCTCGATCAGGAGTTCGATATACAGGTCGATCTGGATGCCAGCTCAACGCTAATCGATAAAAACATGTCACTGGATGAGATTCGCTTACTCAACGCTTCTTAGCAGATGCTCGCCTTACGGCCCTAAACAAGGCCGTTAGCTAGCTATCGATCAGCCGCCTCTGAATTTTCCATTGTGTTCAAGGATATCAAATGCACGCGCCATATCAGCTTGCGGCTCTACGAATGTATCGGGCAACTCCAGATCGGGTGTGCTCTCCAGATAACGGCAGAAAAACTCTGCATCGAGCATGGCGAAACCGTTTCCGGCCAGAGAAATTTCGATCTCCTGTCCACTTTCAAGATCGGTGCAGCGAAGATGTTTACCATGCGGAAAGAGCTCCCAGCCATCCGGGCTCTGCTCCAGTGTAAACATATGCTTGGCCAGCGTATCTGCCTCAATGCCATTGGCTTCAGCAACCATATAAGCAAGCTGAGTAGCATCTTTGGCAAAACGTCTGGCCGCTGCGATCAGATCATCGGCCACAGCCATCACCTCCTCTTCGGAGATAAGCTGGATAATGGTGATGCGATGAAACATAGTGGTGGAGCCTGCATCAAAAACCTCGTAATTCTCCGGCACCTCCTCTTTTAACCAGTTGATATGGTCTTCAACCAGCCGCGCAGAAAACATCGCCGGAAAGCGAATCATCAAAGACTTTTCGCGCGAGATAAACGGGATAAGTCGATCACCGGAAGGAACTTTGGAGGGAGACAACCAGGTTTTTGTAACAGTTTCATTCATATGCAAACCATAGCAGAAATATTGAGCTGCGCGCAGCCACCTTTGATGAAGGGCTTATCGTCTGATTTATTCGGGTTGATCAGGTAGCAGGCTATTGATGAATGCTTCGCCATCAAATTCCATCAGATCTTCAAGTGTTTCGCCCACGCCGACATAACGGATTGGCAGTCCGAACCGGTGTGAGAGCTGCAGCACAATGCCACCCTTACCCGATCCATCGAGTTTGGTGACAATCAAACCTGAAGTGCCAGCCACTTCACGGAACTTATCCACCTGCATGACAGCATTCTGGCCTGTACCGCCATCAACAACCTGCCACACCTCGTGCGGAGCCTCCGGATATGCCTTGGTGATCACACGACGCACCTTGGCCAACTCATCCATCAGGCCACGATCAGTCTGTACACGCCCGGCAGTATCGATGATGACCACATCATAATTGCGCGCCACACCGCGCTGAATCGTATCAAAGGCAACAGCAGCCGGATCAGCGCCCTCGTGCTGACGTACCATCTCAGCACCGGCACGTTCCACCCATACAGCCAGCTGCTCAACCGCTGCCGCACGGAAGGTATCAGCCGCACCCACCAGTACCGACTTGCCCTGCTGGCGGAACATCGTTGCAATCTTACCAATGGTTGTGGTTTTGCCGGTGCCATTGACACCAACCACCAGCAGTACAAATGGCCCGCCGGCAGGCATATTTACCGGCTCAACCTCAGGCAGCATGGAGATCATCGACTCTTTCAGTGCCTGCACTGAACCACCGCGACGCTTTCTTGCTTTGTGTACAAGCTCACCGGCCAGCTCACCGCCGCAATCGGCCATAATCAGCCCATCTTCGATATCGAGCCACTCCTCTTCCGAGAGCGCATCAACTGAACCTCCGGGCACCAGTTGCGAGAGCGCATCACGACTACGGGAGAGACCATTTTTTAGTCTGGAAAAGAACGAAGTCATGATTTACTCCCTGAAACCTTTACTTACTTTCGTCATCTTCACTATCCACCGGCATATCGGGAATCCCGATCAGCATCTGTACCACACCACTGACCAGCAACCGGTACTCCGGGGCTCCGGTGGTGTCATGCAGAAGCCCTGAAGCTTCGCCAAGCATCAACTGGCCATGGTTCACCATCACCGCATCAATATCTCCGGCCATACCCTGCTGACCCAGCATAATCAGGCTGCTGCCGGTAGCTGCCACCTCAACCGCGTGATTGAGCATGCGGATGGCGTTTTTATCCTCGCTTTTGGTTGAGATCGCTTTCATCGCTTCAATCAGTACAGAAGCTTTATCGGCAAGCTCCTGGGTCATCTTCATCAAGGGCTTGTTACCACTGCCATATTTATGCATGCGTGCCATCTCAGGCCCACTCATCGCGCGTTTCAGCAGTTCAGAAGACTTGACCAACATCGCCGGGCCATGTTCGATGCCCTGAAGATTCATATCTGCGCCCTGTGTGGCCATCTGCAGGGAGTGGTTCATCAGCATATGCAGGTGATGCAGCTTGGTCGTATAGGAGAGGTTCTGGCGTGCCTGATGCATCTCATGGCGATCAAACTCGCAGGCCGTAAAGCTTAATAGAGAGAAGCAGAGCACAAGCCGTATCACAAATCTCATATTGCCCCCCTATATTGGAAAAACATGCCTAAAAAGTAGTCTATAAACAGATATGGCGCAGATTACATCAAATCGTAATCTGCGCCATCTATCCGTAGCGCCAATAATAAAAGGGTCAGCTTATATCAGTGACCGTGATGACCACCGTGCCCCTCACCATTCGACTCATTCTCACCCGAGCTCTGCTGACGCATATCACGCACCTCTGCATGTACCATCACTGAGCTGCCATCGGACATTTTCAGTGTCAGCATCACATGGTCACCGGCATTCAGTGCGCCTGTCAGCTCGGTCAGCATCAGATGATTACCACCTGTTGCAAAGTGCAGCTCACCATGGGCCGGCACAACCACCTTCTCCATCTTCATCATATGCATCATACCATCATGCATCGACATGCTGTGAAATTCAGGTTTGGCGGCAGCTGAGGATTCAATTGCAACCACTTCGATATCTGCATCACCACTATTTTTCAGCGTCAGGTAACCTGCTGCAGTATCAGCAACAGGTGGCGGCATGCGCACCCAGGCATTTTCCACAGTGATCTCTGCCGCAGCCAATGCTGGCGCAATCATCATCGCAACTGTCAGTAATAACGTTTTAATTCTCATATCATCCTCTCGGTGTTCCGAAAATAGCGGGGCAGCCAAGAGGCTACCCCGCTTCTACCTCTCTTATGCGGTGTAAGCTTTGCACGCCTTGATGCATGTTGCACACGCATCTGCACACGCTTTGCACGAAGCATGTTTTTCATGTTTGCGACACTGCTTTTCACAATCAGCACAAACCTGAATCCCCAGCTCAATCATGGCTTTCAGATGTTTTGAGTTATACGAAGCCAGCTTGGCATGAGCCGTACAGAAAGCCATCGTCTCCTGCACACTGATAGCGCAATCCGCCAGCACTGTATCCCCGGTCTTGAACGAATCAAGACAGTGGTCAATACAAGCCTCGGCAGTTGCCACGCAGTGATGCAGTGATTTGGCCAACTCAAGATGTTTTGCGCCAGCGGCATGGTGATGGTGTGCATCCATACCTGCCGCAATGGCACTGCCACCCAGAGCAGTTGCTGCCACGGCAGTGGCACCAAGCGCACCTGCCCCTTTGAGCATACTGCGGCGCTGTTCAGAAAAGTTATCGTTACTCATCTATATTCCCCTTAGCCTAGAAGTAAGTCGTGGCGCGCAGGAAGAACCAGTGATCGGTGACCTGCTGAATGCCTCTTACGTTCTGATATACAGGCATACGGTACTCACCACTTAGAATCAGTCCATCAGCAGCAATCCACTGGAAGCCGGGTGAGATGAAAACGGAAGCCAGACCGGTGTTGGCCACATTATCGAGCACATTGCCATTTACATTCTGATAAGCGATTTTTCCTGAGGTAGGATCAATGGTGCCATCGGTGTCATCCTTCTGTGAGTAGACACTATTCACATCCAGTTTCACATTAAATTTGGAGGTGATGCGGTAACGGGCAGAAATGTCGGCATTCAGACGGTCGCCCACTTTATAACCCAGGCTGTTGCGCGTAGTGGCATGGTAACTTGCAGAAGGTGAGAGCATCCACTGCGCACCACCATCTTCATGCTCACCAAAGGCAAATGTACCGTTGGCTACCAGGAACGCATCCCATGAATCGGTACCTGCCTGCATCATCATATGTACCAGATCACCCCTTCCGTTGCGCGCTTTGGATTTGCCGGTAGGCGCTTTAATACCCAGACCGAGGGTCAGACGCTCACGAGTACGGATATCGGTATCTTTATACACATCACGCAGATACATCGCAGTCACATCGCCAAGTCCCTGAATGGTATCCATAGTATTGCTAGAGTAACGGATGCCTGCCGGAGTTTTCATGCCCATCATCATCTCCATATCGTTGATGATATACGGTACAGTCAGCATGAAGACATTATCCTCATCCATGCGATAAGCCATGTTGGCAACAATCTTCTGCATGGTCATTTTGGTGGATACGGCATACATCGATCCAAATCCGCGTGCTGCAAGATTATTAATGATAATCTGCTGCGGGCTGATTTTTGATGTCCCCTGTCTGTTGGTTTTCATCAGCATGGTGTCGTACTGCAGTGAGACGGTCAGACCGGTTGCCGAACCGACACCGTCAACACCGGCAGCAATACAGCATGAGAGGCCACACTCACTGGCTTCAGATTGCTGCACCATACCTGCAGTTGATAAAACCAGCGCGCTCGCGATGGCCAAAGATTTTGCGATTTTCATGTTCTCTCCAAATTAATTTTCATCATCTCTAACCTGTATGATGCATCAATCGTCACGATCTCTAAGACGGCGTTCTGTTCACAAACAGTTGCCAAGAGAGTGCTCGAAGCCATGTTTAACAGCAATCATAATCAATACAGGTATGGCGCAACTGAACGGAGATAGAATATCCGACAGCATACGCAAGCAGACCATCAAAAAAGATGGCGTTCAGAATTTAAGAAATCAGGAGATGAGTTGTGGAGGCGGGACTGGGATGCGGGCAGCGCGGTAAAAGAACACCGGTTCAAACCTCACTGCGGCAGCCAGCGAGTCGACACCCATATGAAAAACAGCGGTGTCGATATTATGCGGGGCGAGAAGATGCGGTAGCGAGTCGATGCTATTGTGACAGCCGCAGCCGCACTCAATACGCTCTTTCTGCCAATCATCCTGCAGACCTCTGTGATGATCATGACCAAGATGGGCCTCTTCAAGCCCGTCATCATGGTGAGAAGCATGTTCATCGCCCATCGCCAGGCTGACGGCAAGTTCAGGTCCAGCACAACTTGCAGCTTCCGCTAACGCAGGAACAGAGCTGACACACAACAGTGTTGCAGTCAGAAACAGAGCAAGTACTTTTCGCATGGCGCGGAATGATGGCGTAGTGCAACGTTATCTGCAAGATTCGGGCGCTTGTAACAACTGCTACAGAAGAGGAGAGCCTTATGATTCGTTGGATTACAGTGTTGATCATTACACTGTTGGCATGGACTCCAGCCCATACTGCCGAATTCAAATGGATGGATGAGAGTGGCACGACCTACACGCTGGATTCACTCAAAGGGAAACCTGCACTGGTCCACTTCTGGGCCTCATGGTGCCCCTCATGCCGTGCAGAGATGCCCGCCTTTGCGCAGTGGGTAAGCAATCACCCGCAAATCAAGACAATATCCGTAACGCTGGATCAAAAAGCAGCCAACGCCACAGCTTTTCTGCAAGAGGCCGGCATCGACATGCCGCTTCTGCTTACTGATGAGAATCAGGCACGCAAGCTCGGCGCTCAGGCCCTGCCCACCACCATCATTATTGATGCCGATGGTGAAGTCAGCCAGCTGCACAGAGGGCCGCGCGACTGGAGCAGCAAAGCTTATTCGGATCAGCTACTTAAAAGCCTGCTCCCCGAGGCGCAAAACGCCCCCCTTCACGCTCAGCGTTAACAAATCATGATTCATACAGTTGAAATTTCCGGAGGTTTTATGCGATCAATTCTTATTCTACTCTTACTGGTGATGCCAACCCTGGCTTCTGCCGGTTCATCCAAGGCTGATATCGAAGCCATCACAAAACATTCTGCTGAACTACTGCGTGTTGAGCAGGTGGATGAGGTACGCAAGACCCCGATCAAGGGACTCTTTGAGGTACGCAGTGGCAGAAACATCTACTACTCCGACGCCAAAGGTGACTACTTTGTACTCGGCGCCAGCATCATTGACACCGCTGCCAAAAAGAACCTGACCAGTGCACGTAAAGAGGAGATCAATCGTATCGACTGGTCCAGCCTGCCGCTGGAAAAAGCTGTGCTATCCGGTGACAAAAACGCCAAGCTGAAGCTGGCTATCTTCACCGACCCTGATTGCCCCTACTGCCGCAAGCTGGAAGAGGAGTTGAAAATATTGGAAGGCGTTAAGGTCTACACCTTCCTCTATCCGCTGGTACAGCTGCATCCCAATGCCCGTGCCAAGTCAGCATCGATCTGGTGCAGCAAAGATCAGCATGAAATGCTGCAGAAGGTGATGCTGGAAAACTTCACCCCTGAAGCAGCCACCTGCGACACACCACTTGATGCGATCGCGGCTCTGGCCAAGAAACTGAATATCAACGGCACACCTGCCCTGATCGCCGGTGATGGCCGCATGGTTGCCGGTGGTAAAGCCGCTGCTGATATCAAGAAGTGGCTGGAAAACAGATAACGATTACAAGGATCAAATATGCGCGACACTCGCCAGGCGGATGAACTTCGCCCCGTCTCCATCGACACATCATTCAACCGCTATGCAGAGGGTTGCGCCCTGATCTCATTCGGCCATACCCGCGTATTATGCACAGCCAGTGTGGAGGAGAAGCAGCCCCCCTTTCTGAGAAACACCGACAAGGGCTGGGCCACTGCTGAATATGGCATGCTGCCACGCGCTACCCATACCCGTGGCGGGCGTGAAGCCGCTCGTGGCAAACAGGGTGGTCGTACCGTCGAGATCCAGCGCCTGATTGGCCGCTCGCTGCGCGCAGTTGTCGATCTTGATCTGCTTGGCCCCCGCTCTATCAGCATCGACTGTGATGTACTGCAGGCTGATGGTGGCACACGCACAGCAGCCATTACCGGTTCATGGGTCGCCATGCGTATCGCTGTAAACAAACTACTTGCCGATGGCACACTTACAGAGGATCCGGTGATGGATCAGCTGGCAGCGGTAAGCTGCGGTTTTGTGGAGGGGCAGGCACTTCTCGATCTTCAGTATTCGGAAGATTCACAAGCTGAGATGGATGCCAACTTTATCATGACACCAATCGGTGGTGTGATCGAGGTACAGGCCACAGCTGAAGATAAACCCCTGCACTGGGATCAGTTCATGCAGCTGAAGGTTCTGGCCGATAAGGGCATCTCTGATCTGGCCGAGATCCAGAAACAGGCTGTAGCAAACGCCTGATGAGCGACTACCGATGAAAATCGTCGTTGCCAGCAACAACAAAAAGAAACGCGCTGAAATCCAGGCTATTCTGGGTGCTTTAGGTATCGAACTTGTTTCACCAGAGCAGACCATCTCCGTCGAAGTAGTTGAGGATGCCGATAGCTTCGCTGGTAATGCCAAAAAAAAAGCCGACGCCTTTGCAAAAGCTAATGGCACACCGGCACTGGCCGATGATTCAGGCCTCTGTGTTGATGTCTTAAATGGTGCACCGGGCATCTACTCCGCCCGCTTTGCTGGTGAAAATGCCACTGATGCCGATAACAACATAAAACTGCTCGCTGATCTGAACGGCACAGAAGAGCGCAGCGCCCATTTCGTCTGCGCCCTTCACCTTGCCTTCCCTGACTCCTCGTCTCCCTTAACAGCAGAAGGGAGTGTTGATGGCTCCATTCTTCGTGAACTATCAGGCAACACAGGTTTCGGATATGACCCGCTTTTCTACTGCCCTGAACTAGGCAAAGCCTTTGCGGATTCCACACCTGAAGAGAAAGCATCGGTATCCCATCGTGGTCGCGCCCTGCGCGCAATGGCAGAACGACTCAAAAACCGTGTCTGAGTTCAATGCCGGATGCAGAACATGCCCCCGGCTTGCCTCCTACCTAAAGCAAACAAAGAGAGAACAACCGACTTATCATGCCGCACCTGTCCCCTCCTTCGGGGATGCTAATCCAAAGCTACTCATCGTCGGACTTGCGCCGGGCCTGCATGGCGCCAACAAAACCGGCCGACCGTTTACAGGTGATGCTTCCGGCGAACTGCTCTTTCAAACCCTGTTTGATCTCGGGCTGGCTTCTGCGCCTGAATCAAAAGATGCAGATGACGGTCTACAACTCTTCGGCGTTCGCATCACCAATGCCGTGAAATGTCTACCGCCGCAGAATGCCCCGACAACCGAAGAGGTTAAGAACTGTCTCCCCTATCTTGTTGATGAAATCAAAAACCTGCCGGAATCGTGCAACCTTCTTGCTCTGGGAAAACTTGCACACGATGCTGTACTGCGTGCATACGGATTAAAGCTATCTGCACTGAAATTCGGACACGCCGCAAACCACACCCTTCCCGATGGCAGATGGCTGATCGACTCCTACCACTGCTCCCGCTACAACACCCAGACCAGACGCCTGACTCCAGAGATGTTCAGCGACGTTCTAAAACAGGCTATCCGTTAACAGTTAGAAACAATCGAAGTACTTTTGCTTACTCAGTTCGTAGATATTCAATGTATTGCGTATCCTCAAACAGTACATGGTTAACCAGCAGGCTCCTGATCTCCAGCCCTGTTGCAATCCATATGCGGCCATACTCGGTTGCGTGAATATCTTTAAGAGCCTGCTTGAACTTGCTGATCAGTTCGGCATGAAGTTGTGCATGCTCCTCTCTGGCAGGGTACGATTTTTCGATAAACAGCCGCTCCTCATGCGCGAAGTGGGCAATGGCATCATCCAATATCTGGTTCAAGATGCGCACAACAACAGCTTTATCACGCTGCTGGCTCATGATTTCGTTATTTAGCTCGTTGACCAATCTAATGAAGTTCCGGTGTTCAGCATCAATCTCTGAATTCGACATGCTCAGCTCATCTGACCACTCAATTCTCCATGGCGACACTTCCATAGCAGTCACCCCCTTTACCTATGTGATTAGTTTAGCAGATATTTGCTACAAATGCTCTCTCGAACAGGCAGATATTCGCTATAGAAGCCAGTATCAGCATTTCCGAATTCAATCGTATAAAGGCAACTTGAAAACGGAGAGCTAGATGCCGTAATCGGTGGCTTTGAATCTTTTCATGGCGGCGAAAACTTTATTCGGATATTTCATCCTGCCGAGAGAGCCGTTGTAGGCACCCAGTGCGCGGCTAAGTGTTTTGTAGCGATTGATGTAGATGCGGAGAATGGCACAGCCGTAGCGGATGTTGGTTTCGATCTCCAGCAGGTTATCTTTCTGCTGACCCAGCTCATCTTTCCAGAAGGGCATCACCTGCATCAAACCGATGGCACCGACATTACTCACGGCAAAATGGTCAAAGCGCGACTCTACAGCAATCACACCCAATACCAGCTCAGGAGAGAGGTTAGAGCGTTTACTGTAGACATAAACCCAGCGGGCAATCGCTTCGGCCTCACTCTCATCAGAGACCCATGGTTGAATGGTCTGAATGATATCTTTTACCCATACCGTCTGCTCAAAGTCCGGCTGCTTGGCCGGCTCTTCCGGCTTGAGCATGTTGCGCAGCTCCTCTTTCTCTTCCGGTTTGAAGTCGAGCAGATCAACATTCGTCTCTACCATCTTCTTCACGGCGGTCTGGGCCAGATGCTGCTTATCTTCCGGGCTACTGGTCAGCCAGATCGGAATAGAGACCAGAAAACATGCAACCATCACACCGGCAAGCAGGGCTTTAGGGGAGACCCCGCCCAGCAAGCGTTTCAGGCCATCAGAGTTCAGCTAGAGGCTCCCTGCGCCCTGACGCTGTTCAACATCTCGATGGTTTGCGTGACTGTATCGCTTAGTTTTACTGTAATGCGATCACCACCGCGCAGGCCAATCTCGGCAACGCCATCAGCCAAACCTCGATCTGCGACCACCACCTGCAGTGGCAAGCCGATCAGCTCAGCATCCTTAAATTTCACACCCGGACTGACTTTGCGCTCATCCCAGAGCACATCGATACCGGCATCCTGCAATTGGCGATAGACCGATTCAGACGCTTCGTTCACCTCATCAGATTTACCCATGGTGATCAGGGCAACATGAAATGGTGCCATATCAACAGGCCATTTTATGCCCGAATCATCATTACACTGCTCAACAATCGCAGCCATCAACCGTGATATTCCAATACCGTAACAGCCCATGGTGGCTACGGCACGTCGGCCATTGGGATCCTGGAACATCACCTCCATAGGCTCGGAGTAACGTCTGCCCAGCTCAAAAATGTGTCCCACTTCAATACCACGCGATAGTTCAATGCTGCCACCACAGCGACCACAAAGATCACCGGCACGGGTTTCACGCAGATCAGCAAACACGACATTTTCCAGATCACGTTGCATATCCAGACCACTCAGATGGCTGTCGCGACGGTTGGCCCCAGCCACCAGCCCGACTGCGTCTGTGAGAGAGCTGTCGACAACCACTTTGCAGTTCAACCCTTTCGGGCCGACAAAACCGGTCACGCCGCCAACTGCTTTGATCTCATCATCTGTTGCCAGCTCCAGCCCATCCGCATCCACAGCATGGGCCAGTTTGATCTCCTGCACCTGATCATCACCGCGCACACAGGCCGCTACGATCTCACCATCGGAGTCGCCACCGACAGCACGATAGACCAGCGTTTTCACCAGCTGTGCAATATCGATAGAGAGGAAGCCGGCCACATCTTCAGCACTGGTCACATTCGGTGTGTCTACTTCAGTCAGTTCAGCCGCAGCTCCCTCAGGCAGAATGCGCGAAGATTCTGCCTTCTCAACATTGGCTGCATAATCACAGGCCGAACAATGGGCAATCAGATCTTCACCTGACTCAGCCAATACGTGGAACTCGTGTGAATTGTTGCCACCGATCGAGCCTGTATCGGCTTCAACCGGACGGAATTTAAGACCCAGACGTGTGAAGATGCGATTGTAAGCCTCAAACATATTTTGATACTCGGCTGTCAGAGACTCATCATCAGCATGGAACGAGTAGCCATCCTTCATAATGAACTCACGCCCACGCATCAGACCGAAACGCGGTCTGATCTCATCACGGAACTTGGCCTGAACCTGGTAGAGGTTCATCGGCAGCTGTTTATAGGAGCGCAACTCACGACTTACCAGATCACAGATCACCTCTTCATGGGTCGGGCCCAGACATGACTGGTGACCGTGGCGATCCTCAAACTTCAGCAGTTCAGGGCCATACTTCTCCATGCGCCCCGATTTTTCCCACAGTTCACCCGGCTGCACCATCGGCATCAGCAGCTCCTGAGCACCGGCGCGGTTCATCTCATCACGCACCACAGCCTCGATCTTGCGCAACACACGCAGACCAACGGGAAGATAGTCGTAAATACCGGAGGTGACGCGGCGGATAAAACCGGCACGCAGCAGCAGTTTATGCGAGATCACCTCGGCATCGGCCGGATCATCTCGGAGAGTGGGGACGAACAGTCTTGAATAACGCATGCGCTGAAGGATAGCGGCGCTTCCACCATTCAGATAGCCCTGAGGTGCACCATCTCAGTCGACAGTTCTCACCACCCATCTACAAAAGATGGAAATGGGCTATGATGATGATCTTGTAAGGTTAAACGTGGGAGCTACAGAGAGAGAAAATCTCTGCATATTTTAGATACAGTTCACCCTGCCGCAGCCATCAGCGCGGAGAGCAGATATTCGATCTCTGTTATGCAGCAGATACGAGATTTTCGCTTCCGGAAGCTTCAACGCGCTCTTCGCGATTGACCCTGACTTCACGTGGAGCTTCAATGCCAATGCGCACCTGTCCGCCCTTCACGTTCAGCACCTGAATCTGAATGTTATCCCCGATCGCAATCGATTCGCCTTTTTTTCGTGTCAATATAAGCATGGGTTCTCCTCTGCTTACTTTAATAGACTAATATATCGGAAAGCGCAAGGTTGGGATTAATCAGCAATCGCCGGAGACACTCTCCAGCTCAAAGGCCGCATGCAGAGAACGCACCGCCAGCTCGACATACTTCTCTTCGATGACAACTGTGATTTTGATCTCACTGGTGGTGATCATCTGAATGTTCACACGCTCAGCTGCCAGCGCCTGAAACATCTTCTGCGCCACACCGGCATGTGAGCGCATACCAACACCGATCACCGACACCTTGGCAACGGTGTTATCACCCTTGTAACCGCTGGCGCCCAGCTCTTTGCAGAGGTCGGCCATGATCTTCATGGTTGGTGCGTAATCGCTGCGCGGCACGGTAAAGGTGATGTCGGTATGACCCTCTTCACTGACGTTCTGCACGATCACATCGACATTGATGCCCGCCGCGGCAACAGGGCCGAAGACATTGCTGGCAATGCCCGGATGATCGGGAATCTCCATAATGGTAATTTTCGCTTCGTCGCGATTGTAGGCTACGCCTGAAATAGCAGCTCTTTCCATCGTATCATCCTCTTTCGAAACCATTGTTCCCTGCACCAGATCAAAGCTGGAGCGCAGATGAATCGGCATATCATAACGCATGGCCAGCTCAACAGAGCGGGTCTGCAGCACCTTGGCACCCAGTGAGGCAAACTCCAGCATCTCCTCATAGGAGATATGATCCATCTTGCTCGCCTTGCTCTCAATGCGCGGATCGGTGGTATAGATACCATCAACATCGGTATAGATATCGCAGACATCAGCTTTCACAGCGATGGCCAAAGCCACCGCTGAGGTATCGGAGCCACCGCGTCCCAGCGTGGTGATGTTGCCAGCTTCATCCGTACCCTGGAAACCGGTCACTACCGGCACCTCAAAACGTTCCAGATGTTCAATCAGATGATCGCTCTGCACATCGGTAATGCGTGCTCGGGCATAACTGCTATCAGTTTTGACGCCAGCCTGAGCGCCTGTAAAGGAGTAGGCGGCAACACCGCGCTTCTGTAGCTCCATTGCCAGCAGCGCTGCACTCACCTGCTCACCGGTTGCCACCAGCGCATCAAGCTCACGACAGGCCGGATCACTGGAGATCTCTCCAGCCAGTGCCAGTAGCCGATTGGTCTCACCACTCATAGCCGAAACAACCACGGCGACCTGATTACCGCGTTTTAGTTCGCCCTCAATAATATCTGCAGTGCTGCGGATACGATCAACACTACCGACCGAGGTTCCGCCATATTTCTGTACAATACGCATCAGTGCGTCTCCGCATCATCGGCTGCAACTGTTGCAATACCGACCTTTGTCATCTCAAGCTCGCGCAGGGTATCCAGCACGAGCACTACCCGTTTATGCCTTGCATCCGAATCAGCCCGCAGCACCACCCGCATATTCGGGTCACCCTTGGACACATTAAGAATGCGTTTGCGCAGATCCTTATCATCCACCGCCTCATCCTGAACATAGAGTTGACCTTTGGCATTGATGGCGATGGTCACCTGTTTGGACTCACTCTGTGCGGCAGTGGCCTTGCTGGTAGGCAGATCAAGCTTGAGACTGGATGAGAGATTGAAACTGGTGGAAACCATGAAAAAGATCAGCATCAAAAACACCACGTCGACCAGTGGCGTGATATCCACCAGGTAATCGGCCCGTGATTTCTGGCGAAGCTTCATGCACGTTCGCCTTTCAACAGCTCAACAAAGCGCAGCGCATGCTGCTCGATCTCCAGTACAAATCTGTCCACGCGGGATTCGTAAAAGCGGTAGGCCACCAGTGACGGAATCGCTACCGAGAGGCCGAATGCCGTGGTGTTCAAAGCCTTGGAGATACCACCGGCCAGCACGTCAGCTTTACCGACACCCACCAGTGAGATCTGCTGGAACACTTCGATCATGCCGATCACCGTACCGAGCAGACCAAGCAGCGGTGAAACTGCAGCGATCACACCCAATACGCCGATAAAGCGATCCATGTGCGCCACCTCCTGACGACCGGACTCCTCAAGAATCTCCTTGATCACAGAGCGGTGCACACCGCGATTGGCCAGCGCCACCCAGAGGATACGACTCATGGCCGTGTTATGGCCCTGACAAGTCTGCATCGCAGCCTTCACATCACCTGAGCGCACAGCTGTCTCAATCTTTTTCACTTCGCCCAGCGGAATCACCACGGAACGGCGCAGGCTCCAGCCGCGCTCGATAATAATGGTCAACGACAGCACAGATGCCGCAAGCAGGAAGTACATAACAACGCCGCCCTGCTGGATAAATTCAATCACTCAAGCCTCCATGCGCAAACAATCAATACTGCTGCAGCATCTCTCTTTTCTGCCAATGAAACTGCGCCTGCGATCTCATCAAGATCGAACAACATGCACAACAATGGATAGACATTTCGACTCAGCCCATCTGCAGAGTGGCGGCAATTATGGTGAGGCTAGAGGCAGAAGTCACCCACCACAGGAGAAAAAAGTATCAGTTTCTGCGTTGATAACAGTTAAACCGCCTGTGATCACCTTTTTTCACTGCTTCTGCCACCACTCCAGCGCCATCTCGCGGCGACTCTCGCCACCGAAACCCCACTGCTGCCACTGCATCGTTTCAGAGAATCCAACCAGCACTGCTCCATCGGCTGTATTGGCTATCTCTGCACCGATTTCGCGATAGCGCGACAGCACCCTGGCATCAGGAAAACCGTAGCGATTGCCCACCCCTGTCTGGGCAATGGCCATATCCGGCTGCAGCGCTTGCACAAAGGCAGCAGAGCTGGATGAGCGACTGCCGTGATGTGGCATCAGCATGAGATCAACAGGTTCAGGCCCCTGCAGCAGTTCGTGCTCAACCTCCTGCTCAATATCACCCGGCAGCAGCAACGACTTGCCGCCAGCCAGCGTCACTCTTAAGACCAGTGATGAGTTGTTGCGGTTTTTCGGTGTGAAACCTCGCGGTGGCCACAGCACCTCCACCGCATAACCATCGCCCTCAATCCGATCTGCAAGGGCAAGCCAGCGGATCGGAATCTTCCCCTGCTCAACTATCCTGCGCACAAGCCTGTGCTGACGTGCCGATGGAACGTCGGGCAACCAGACCTCCCCTACACCGTTCAGCCTGTCGATCAATGAGAGAGCGCCACCGAGATGATCAGACTGCGCATGTGATAAGACCAGCCGATCAACATGGGTCACACCCATTGCCCGCAATCCCTCAGCTACTGTTGTACCGCCATTAAAGCGACTGCCCGCCCGCCCCGGCGCATCGATCACCATGACCTGCTTGCCCGGCAACAGCAGTGTCGAGGAGGCCCCCTGTCCGACATCCCACACCACCCAGGTTGGTTGATTCACATCCGACTCATGCAGCAGTGCCGTCAGATAAGCGGCAAGCAACAATGACACGACAACTGCCGAGAGAACCCTTTTCTTCTGCCACCAGAGCACACCTGCAATAGTAAGTCCGACACCATAGAGCAGCGACAGCCACAACTGCGGCACCACCGTTTTAAGTGACCCGGCAGGCAGCTCTGATATCGCAGTGATGATCTTCACCCCGAAACCTGCGCCCCAACCACTGGCCTGCATCAGCAGTGAGGCCAGTGACTCAAATCCGATCAGTGCAGCAAGTTCACCCAGCAGCGCCACAGGCAGCACAAACATTCCAAACAGCGGCACTAATACCAGATTGGCGGGTAGGCCATAGACCGGTAGCGAGCCGAATGTAGTCACCACCATTGGTAGCGTGGCCAGCATCGCCAGCAGTGAACTCCAGAGCAGCAGCCGCAGTGACCTGCGCAAACGATCAGACCATGACGATTCGACCGCCGTTGATGCGTGAACGCCCCACAACAGCAGTGCTGCAGTCGCAACAAAAGAGAGCCAGAGCGAGAGTGATGCAATGGCAGCCGGATCAACCAGCAGAATCAGGCCCAAGGCTGCCAGCAGGATATTGATCGGCTCATGACGTGTTGAGAGCTGCCATGCCAGCACAGCAGCGGCCAGCATCACCGCCGCCCGAATAGCCGGTACAGGCCAGCCCGCCATCATCGCATAAGCAAAAGCAGCGACAAAACCACCACTCAAAGCAATGGATCGAATCGGAAGATTCACAATCCAGGCCTCACGTCGGGTCAACAGCCACCAGAGCAGTGCAAACATCCATGCCGCCGCCATGCCGACATGCATACCTGATATGGCCAGCAGATGCGCTGTGCCTGTCGCAGAAAAGGCACGATTCACCGCTTCACTCACCCGATAACGCTCTGCCAGAAGCAGTGCCGATAACACCCCTTGCTCATCTTTGTCGGCAAAGCTGATTGCTGTACGAATGCGCTGTCGCGCGACCTCCAGCCACGGGATGTTTGCATCGACAGTGCTAATCTCACCACGCACAGAACCAATCAGCGCGATCTGTTGATCAAAGCACCACGCCTTGTAATTAAATGATCCGGGATTGCGATAGTTGCGGGGAAGACGCCAGCGCGCCGTGGCCTCAATCCTCTGACCTGCCACGGGCATCGTTTCCTGTTTGCCATAACTGTAGAGCAGCACCTTGCCGGAGATAGATTGCCCATCATCCCGGACAGGGGAATCCAGCAGCAGTCGCGTGGATATGCCTGTTTTCTCCACCTTCTCAACCGAGGCACTAAAATGAACATTGCCGCTTAACCAAGGCTCACCTACTGCCACATGCCGCGCATCAATCAGTAGATCAGCACCACCCCAAAGCGCGGCAACCAGAAGAATAGCAGCCAGTGTTTTTTTCCTGAGAACCAAAAGCAGAACAAGAAGAGCAGAGAGAGTGATTGCAGCAATCATTGGCGCAAACAGATCAGTTCGCACCAGTGCCAGCCCCACAGCCCATACCACGACAGGCCAGAGCAACGGCAATCGCCGAACATCGAAAACGTTTCCTTCCATCTTAATCAGATCATAGACGGTTTTAACGTCCACTGCCCAACAAGCCGAGTGTGACGCATCAGTCATTCATAACGCTTGCTAACGAATATTCAGCATTTGGGTTAAATGTTGCTATAATACCTGCATGAATAGGAGGGTTAATGGGGTTCTTGCCTAAAGTACTACATGAGAAGGTACGTATTGTACCATTCATTTCCATTACCTTCTTACTCTTAAGTTTCCTTGCAGCATTAGGTTTCCTTAGCAATATTGGCCATAAAATGGCTAAGCAGCAATCCCCACTTGTCGATGCAAGTATGGAAGTGAAACTCAACGCCACCATGCACCACCTTTGGCTCGAAGAGCTTATTCAGGGTGATTCATCTATCAATGCTCAAGACGTCTGGTCATATCTTGACGCCAGTGAATGGTATGCAAAAGCAATGCTATTCGGTGGTAAGAATGCAGAAGGCACATATATTCCTTTAGCGAATCCGGAGCTTCGTATAGAAGTCATAGAGACTCTTAAGAAGATTGCCGCCTTAAGAAAAGCAGGTAATGACCGGCTGAATAACACCAATGAAAGTGGCATTGGAAGTCAACTGGATCAAAAATTTGATGAATCATTTAATGCAATGATTGAGCAAGCAGACAAAGTAGAAACAGAGCTTCTTTCAACAATTGCCAGGGATCAAAAATGGTATGATTTTATTTCAATCACACTCATTGTGAGCTTCAGCGTGATTGCCATCATTATTCTTATTGGCTTTGTCTATTTTGATAATCGCCGCAGATCTGATCTGGCGAAACAACTGAGTCTGATCCAGCAAGTCAATCAGGCACAAAAAATGGAAGCATTAGGAACGCTGGTTGGAGGCATTGCCCATGACTTCAACAACACTTTGGCAGGCATAACCGGCAACATTTACCTGGCCAAAATAAGTGCTCGCGACAACCCAGATACAGTTCAACATCTAACTAGCATTGAAAACCTCTCATTTCGTGCTGCCAGTTTAATTCAACAGCTGCTTACCTTTGCTCGAAAAGGCATAGTTAAAATGAAATCATTCCCATTAACCCCTTATATCAAGGAGACACTTAAACTTGTCCGCACAGGAATTCCTGAAAACATTTCTCTGAACTCTAAATTATGCAGCCAACCTTTACCGGTAAATGGGGATGCGGCCCAAATCCATCAAGTTCTAGTTAACTTAATCAGCAATGCTCACGATGCAGTTGAAAATGTTGATGAGCCATTTATCAATATTATGCTTGAGTCGTATAACGTGGATGATGGGTTCCTTGCCCGACACCCGGACTCTACAGCTGCTCTCTATGCTCACCTTAGTGTTGAAGATAACGGACATGGAATCCCTGAAGATCAAATCAAACATCTATTTGAACCGTTCTATACCACTAAAGAGCAGGGCAAAGGAACAGGCCTTGGTTTAGCCATGGTCTTTGGGTCAATAAAAACTCACAATGGTTATGTGGAAGTGGAAAGCAACGTGGACGAAGGTTCCACCTTTCACATTTATATCCCTTTGACTGAAGAGGCTGTTACGTTAGTAGAAAAACAGGGTAAAGGAATTGTTAAAGGGCATGGAGAAACAATCTTACTTGTTGATGATGAGAAACATATCCTCTCAACAGGAAAACAAGTGCTTGAGTCACTGGGCTATCGAGTTCTGGAAGCATCAGACGGCATAGAAGCCATTGATAAATTTACTGCCCACAAGAATGTCATCTCCCTCATCATTATGGATTTGGTCATGCCAAGGTTTGGTGGTGTGAAAGCTATGGATCAAATTCATCAAATTAAGCCTGATACGAAAGTTATCTATTCTACTGGCTATGACAAAAAAGCTGTCCTGACTAAAACCAATTCAATCAATCCCACAGTTCTTACTAAACCATATAACATTGATGAACTTAGTCATGCCATCAACAAACAACTCAACGCATAGAGTTTCAATGGTGTCAGATTCAATTGATATTTAACTAACACTCTGGGCCGGTTTACGACACAAACAATGACTGGCGCTTAATCTTCGAAGTAAACAACCCGACCTCGGATCATGACATCATCGCCGAGTACGCGGCGTTTGATGTCTGCAAGATGCAGGGCTTGACCAACGCTCTCCACACCCAATCCGTTCCAGAGGCAGATGGCATCACGGCCACCGATCAGGATCGGTGCCTGATAGAGCACCAGCTCATCAGTGAAGTGACCCTCAAAGAATGAGGCGTGCAGATAACCACCACCCTCCAGCAGCAGATGCAGATAACCATCTTCAGCCAGATGCTTGAGGATCGCATCCAGAGAACTCAACTGCTCAATCTCAACACCAGCCTGCTGCCACTTCTCGGTATGTTCGTTACTGCTACGCACATAAAAACGGGTTACGGCATCGCCTGTGAGAAGTTTGCTATCGGCATTAAAACGCGGTGTTTCAAAACAGAGAACCACCCTCAAAGGTGGCTTGCCCTTGATCTCAACATCACGAACAGTCAGCGATGGGTTATCATATTGCAGGGTGCCAGCTCCAACCACAATGGCATCCACCTGCGCTCTGATGCCCTGGGCATGCATACGTGACTCTCCACCACTGATCCACTGTGAATTGTGGGTGCGCGTAGCCAGTTTGCCATCAAGAGAGATCGCCGCCTTGGCAGTGACATAGGGGCGTCCGGTACGCATATAGTGGAAAAAAGGCAGATTCAACTTATCGGCCTCTTCTGCCATAAAACCACCAATCACATCGATATGGGAAGCTGTTAACACCTTAGCACCACCGGCCATTTTCGGATTGGGATCAGAGGATGCGTAGATCACATGCGCGATACCGGAGCTGCGGATGGCATCGGTGCAGGCCGGTGTCCGGCCATGGGCGGCACACGGCTCCAGCGTTACATAAAGGGTGGCATCTTTGGCCTTCTCACCGGCCTTCTCAATGGCCATCGCCTCGGCATGCGGGCCACCGGGAAACTCATGCCACCCTTCACCGACAATAAGACCGTTTTTGACCACCACCGCACCGACACGCGGATTAGGGTGTGTGGAGCCGATACCACGGCGGGCCAGTTTAATTGCCTGCTTCATAAAGATTTCGTGATGGGTGCGCTCAAGTTCCGTCAGCATCCGATGAGAATGATCTTTTCCTTTTTCCAAATCAAGTCGAAAAACCTGTGTGGCTGAAGGGGTGCATCTTTTTATCACCATCTTTATAGTCGCCCTATGCTGATTGTTATCTCCCCTGCCAAGAAACTCGACTTCAAAAGCGCTGCGCCTGTCAGTGATTTCACGCAGCCGGATCATCTTGACCATGCCGCTGAACTGATCGCGGTGATGCAGGAGAAGGACAGCTTTGAGATTGCCGATCTGATGAAGCTATCGATGAATCTGGCTGATCTGAATATGGAGCGCTTCCAACAGTGGCACACCCCCTTTACCCCGGATAATGCCAAACAGGCGATCTTTGCCTTTACCGGTGATGTTTATCAGGGACTGGATGCAGGCACACTGGATGGTGATGCAACTGCCTTTCTACAGCAGCACCTGCGCATCCTCTCCGGCCTCTACGGCACACTGCGCCCGCTTGATCTGATGCAGCCCTACCGGCTTGAGATGGGAACACGCCTTGCCAATGAACGCGGACGCAATCTCTACGAGTTCTGGGGCAACATTATTACAGAGAGCCTGAATAAAGCACTGGCCGAACAGGGTGATGATATTCTGATCAACCTCGCCTCCACTGAATATTTCAGTGCGGTAAAAACGGCCAATATCAAAGGGTCCATTATCACGCCTGTATTCAAAGAGCTGCGCAAAGGGAGTTATCGCATCATCAGCTTCAACGCCAAAAAGGCTCGTGGTTATATGAGTCGGTTTATCATCGAGAACAGGTTATCTGACCCTGAAGCGCTTAAATCATTTGATGTTGCCGATTACGCTTTTAATGAAGAGCTCTCATCGAGCAACGAGTTCGTATTTACCCGCTAAGAGAAGCTACTGAATCACCTCTGCTTTAAGCAGGAGATTCAAGCTCTACCTTTGTCAGTTCAATAATCACATCCAGCCTGGATACTTCATCAAGTTCCGGATGTGTAGTTTTCAACCACGTATAAAGTCTCTCTGAACAATATCTATTGCACAGATGCGGCCGCAGTGGATTAAGTGCATAACAGCATTGATCATTTGAAGCCCTGAACTTGCAGTTCTCAATTCCTTTCGTCTCTTCTGGTGGCTCTATATCAATACCCATCTCGTTTCCGCCTCATCAATTGGTGGGGAGTATAGATGTAAGTAGCTTGAAACTTTCGTGAACTATTTCACATAGAGCACTTTATCCTCGAAAACTGGTCATCTGACTCTGAAGAGCTAAAAGTGTTCGATGTTCCGATTTCTCTTATTATCCGCTTCAGGCAGCACTACAACTCCTATTCGTGTTAATTCGCGTGCATTCGTGGTTCGATTTTATGTTTTTTTGAAAAGCCCCCTCCAAACAGAAAAGGGCGCAGCTTTCGCTACGCCCTTTTGATTCAACAGTCAGCCGATTAAGCAGTTGCTGCAGCCAGTGCCTGATCGATATCGGCAAGGATATCATCAATATGCTCGATACCGATGCAGAGACGCAGCATATCCGGAGTTACACCGGCGGAGACCAGCTCATCCTCACTAAGCTGACGATGCGTGGTGGAGGCAGGATGTGCAGCCAGTGATTTGGTATCACCGATATTCACCAGTCGCTTGAACAGGCCGAGTGCATCATAGAACTTCTCAGCCACCTCAAAACCACCCTTAACTCCGAAGGTTAGCAGCGCTGAAGGTCGGCCATTGGTATATTTCTGTGCCAGCTCGTGATAAGGCGAATCGGACAGACCACCATACTGCACCCAGGCTACATCCGGATGTGCCTGCAGATGCTTGGCAACTACAATGGCATTATCACAGTGACGCTCCATACGCAGGGTCAACGTCTCAATACCCTGCAGAAGTAGAAATGCGTTCATCGGGCTCAATGCAGAACCGGTATTACGCAGCGGCACGGTGCGCGCGCGTCCGATAAAGGCTGCAGGGCCAAGCGCATCAGTATAGACCACGCCATGATAGGCCGCCTCAGGCTCATTGAGCATCGGGAAGCGATCGGCATGCTCTGCCCACGGGAACTTACCTGAATCGACAATCATGCCGCCGAGCGAGTTACCGTGACCGCCCATATATTTGGTCAACGAATAGACCACAATCGATGCACCGTAATCGATCGGGCGGATCAGTGATGGGGCTACCGTATTATCGACAATCACCGGAATGCCGTGTTTGTCAGCCATCGCACAGATCGCTTCAATATCGACGATATTACCGGCCGGATTACCGATCGACTCGCAGTAGATCGCCGATGTTTTATCATCGATCAGCGCTTCGAGTGCTGCCGGGCTATCGTCCTCGGCAAAACGCACATCAATGCCCTGACTTGGCAACATATGTGCAAACAGGGTGTAGGTGCCGCCATAGAGCATCGGAATGGTGACAATATTGTTGCCCGCTTTGGCGATGGTCTGAATCGCATAGGTGATCGCTGCACTACCTGAGCTGACGGCAAGACCGGCAATGCCGCCATCAAGTTCCGCACAGCGTTTCTCCAACACGTCGTTGGTAGGATTCATGATGCGAGTATAGATATTACCGGGCACGGCAAGATTGAAAAGGTCAGCACCGTGCTGGGCATTATCAAATTCATAAGCCACCGTCTGATAGATCGGCACAGCTACGGATTTGGTGGTCGGGTCGGTTTCGTAACCGGCGTGGATAGCAATAGTTTCAGTTTTCATCTTCTCTCCTCACATGTTGCCTGCATCAGGCAGATCTGTTTTGCGAGCGTTGCCGCTCAAAATTGGTCTTCTCATACACCAGCCCCAGCCAGTTGTTTACAATCGACTTGGCAGTATCGCGCCAGGTGTTATCCAGCAGCGGCTCAAGGTGCGCCTCAGGGAAAGCAGGTGGTTCAACGCCCTGCGCCAGCGCATCAAGAATCTCCTGCTGATGGCGCTGTGTAATCGCGATGGCATCATCACAGAAATAGGCTTCAGGCAGTGGTGGATAATCTTGGCGCTGCCCCAATTTGAAACGGCACACCTCTCGTTTGTACTCTTTGAGCAGGCTGTTGGTGTCATATTCAGGATGCCCCTGGAAATAGACAAGGCTGAACTGATCCGGACTGACAGCCATATGCACTCCTGCCACATCACTCTCAATCAGAATGGTCAGACCGGCACGCTCCAGCGGCTCTTTGTGGATGGCATTAAAACGCGAGTGCGGCACATCAAAGCGGGTATTGATATCACGCAACAGCGGATGCTCCTGGTGTTTGATACGATGCGGATAGACACCCCACAACTTGCCAGCCATCGGCTGGCGATCAATATGGTAGAGCTGTTTGACCAGTGCATGCGTGGCCAGGCAGGAGCAGAGCACGGAGGTGACATGATCCTGCGCCCATTCAACCACCTCTTTGAGTGGCTCCCAGAAAGGTTCCCGGTCCAGTGATGGATTGGAGACATTGGCACCGGTAACAATCAGCGCATCCAGCCCCATGGCTTTGATCTCTGCAAAAGTGTTGTAGTAGTGATCGATGTACTCCTGACTCTCTTCACTGCGCGGCAGCCCCTCAACCGTGAAAGGGTGCACATAAAACTGAACGATCTGATTGCAGCTGCCCACCAGACGCATGAACTGAATTTCAGTGGCGATCAGGGCGGCATCGGGCATCATGTTTAAGAGACCGACATGCAACTCGCGAATATCCTGATGCAACGCCTGCTTCAGTGTCAGCACCTTCTCGCCGCGCTGACGCAGCTTCTCGAATGCAGGTAGTGCTGTATGCTCAACCAATGGCATAAATGAAGGCCCCTCCCTCAACTGCCTCGCAACAGAAGCGAAAGCAGAATGACAGCCTAGATTTTTTTCCTCTTGATGGAAAGTCATGAACATCAGATCGCCAGAGTTTCGACCACATCTCTCTCTGTTCATCGCTGAACAGAATTTAGCTTTCATGGTCGCTAAAACAGCTCACGGAGCTAACCTTGCTCTTTCATGTAAAGGAGAAGGATATGCAGCAACACATCGGATTTATCGGACTCGGCATTATGGGTCAGGCTATGGCAGGCAATATTCTCAAGGCGGGATATGAGCTGACGGTTTATAACCGTTCAAGCCACAAGGCAGCAGCTTTAGCTACTGCCGGTGCCACGGTTGCGCTCTCGCCAAAAGAGCTGGCTGAACGTTGTGAGATCATCATTCTGATGCTAACCGGCCCTGAGGCTGTGGATGCCATTCTTGGTGGAGGAAACGGCCTGCTTTCCGCAGATTGCAAAGGTAAAACCATTATCAACATGAGCACCGTACCACCGGCCTACTCGCGTGAACTGGCGCAACAACTGGGGGCTCACGGCATCACTGTTATCGACGCCCCTGTCTCAGGCTCAAAGATACCAGCAGAGCTCGGAACGTTGGTGATTCTGGCCGGTGGCGATGAAACAGCGATCAAACAACTTGAACCGCTGCTGCTGAGCATGGGCAGCCGCGTGATCTATTGTGGTGAAGCAGGCACAGGTTCAAGCATGAAGCTGGCGATCAATCTGCTACTTGGCACCATGATGGAGGGGCTGGCTGAAGCAACACATCTGGCTGAAGCTTCAGGACTGGCGACTGAAACTTTTCTGGAGGTGGTGAGTGCAGGTGCGCTGGCCTGCCCACTGTTCAAGATCAAAGAGCAGATGCTGATTACAGACAGTTATCCGCCGCAGTTCCCTTTCCGGCACATGGCCAAAGATATGCAGTATGTCGTGGAAGAGGCACAGCAATCCGGCATTTCACTGCCCGTGGCCAATCAACTTGCCGAGTTGTTTGATCCGAATGCGCCTGATGAACTGCTCGACCGGGATTTTGCCGCCGTTAAAAGCCTTCTGAAATGATAGTGCTTGCGAGAAATTCATAGAAGACTTGCCTGATGCTGAAAACACAAATTGACCGGCGGCGATTGTAGGGCATGCTGCGCATATGCCTCATTTAGTTCTCATCGACGGACCCAATTACGTATTCCGCGCTTTTCATGCTGTGCGCCATAATCTCACCAACTCCAAAGGTGAACCGACCAATGCCGTATTCGGTTATGTGCAGATGCTACGCAGCATTCTTAAGGATCTTGGCCCTACGCATGTGGCGGTCGCTTTCGATCCCAAAGGTGGCACCTTCCGCAACCAGATGTATGCCGACTACAAGGCACATCGTCCTCCGATGCCGGAGGAGCTGGCGGCACAGTGGCCGTGGGTACATGAGGTTACCGACGCCTTCAAACTCAACCGTATCTGCATCGAGAACTACGAGGCCGATGATGTCATCGCCACACTGGCCAAGCAGGCCGAAGCCAAAGGCTGGGATGTGACTATTGTCTCCACCGATAAGGATCTGATGCAGCTGGTCAGCGACAAGGTCTGGATGCTCGATACCATGAAACGGGTGGAGTACGGCGCGGATGAGGTGAAAGAGAAGTGGGGCGTAGGCCCTGATCGCATTCAGGATCTGCTGGCCCTGGCCGGTGACTCGGCCGATAACATCCCCGGTGTGCCCGGCATCGGCCCGAAAACTGCAGTGCAGCTGCTGGAGGCCTATGGTGATCTTGAAGGTGTACTCAGCCATGCCCCTGAAATCAAACAGAATAAACGCCGTGAAAATCTGATTGAATTTGCTGAAGATGCCCGCCTCTCCTACCGGCTGGTGGCACTCGATTATGAAACACCTGTTGATGTGAAACTCGATGACCTTGCGATAGCTGGCCCTGACCGGCAGCGGCTCACCGAACTGTTCACCCGTCTGGAGTTCCGTCGCCTGCTGGCTGAATTTGATGATGGCAACGAACCCGCGACAGCAGCAGTGACCTCTGAAGAGGTTCATACTGCTGAAGATAAACCTGTAGAACCTCTGGTCGTTAACCGCACCGATATCGTCGTGGATGATACGCAGAAACTGGATCAACTCATTCAGGCACTAAGCAGTGCCGAACTGATTGCCATGGATACAGAGACCACATCACTGCGCACCCATGATGCTGAGCTGGTCGGTCTCTCTTTTGCAGTCAAAGAGGGGGAAGCCTTTTATATCCCTGTCGGCCATCGCGCAGCCGATCTGCTCGAACCCGCACCCCAGCAGCTGCCACTGGCAACTGTACTCTCAGCACTGCGACCGATTCTTGAGGATGCCAGCAGAGCCAAGTGCGGCCATAACCTGAAATATGATGCGCAGGTGCTGCGCCGGGCCGGCATTGAACTGGCCGGAATCAAGGCCGATTCGATGCTGCTCGCATACTGCCTCTACCCGGCCAAATATGCGCCGAAGATGGATGCCGTGGCTGCAGATTATCTCGGTTACAACTGCATCAGTTTTGAAGATGTGGCTGGTAAAGGGGCCAAACAGATCTGTTTTGATCTGGTGCCGCTGCAAACGGCCATCCCCTACGCCTGCGAAGATGCCGATATCAGCCTGCGCCTTAGCCGACTGCTGAGCGAGAAACTGAATGATGAGTCACGACTAAACCGCCATGATGAGATTGAACTGCCACTATCTCGGGTACTGGCCGATATGGAGTGGCGCGGCACACGTATCGATGCAGTTAAACTGGCTGAACTCTCAAGTCGTTTCGGTGATCGCATCAGTGAACTGCAGAGCGAGATCCATGCTGCCGCAGGTGAGGAGTTCAATATCCAGTCGCCCAAACAGCTGGGTGAACTGCTGTTCGACAAGCTTGGCATAACCGGTGGCAAGAAAACCAAGTCGGGACAGTGGGCTACAGGTCAGGATGTGCTGGAAAAACTGGCTGATGAGCATGAGGTGCCACGCCTGATTCTTGAGGTGCGCCAACTCTCCAAACTCAAATCGACCTACTCCGATGCTCTGCCAAAACTGATCCATCGAGACAGTGGCCGTGTTCACACCTCTTTTAATCAGGCGATCACCACCACAGGTCGCCTCTCCTCCTCCGATCCGAATCTACAGAATATCCCCATCCGCAGCAGTGAGGGGCGTGAGATTCGCAAAGCCTTTATTGCCGAGCCGGGTAATCTACTGATTGCTGCCGACTATTCACAGATTGAGCTCAGACTGATGGCCCACTACTCTCAGGATGCAGCCCTGTGCAGTGCCTTTGCCAAGGGTGAGGATATCCATGCCGCCACGGCCGCTGCGGTGAACGATATCGATCTTGCTGATGTGACTGGTGAGATGCGCAGGCGCGCCAAAGTGATCAACTTCGGCATTCTCTACGGCATGAGCGCCTTTGGCCTGGCCAAACAGCTCGGCATCAGCCGGTCCGAATCCCAGACCTTCATTGAAACCTACTTTGCCCGCTACCCTACCGTACGTGCCTTTATGGACGATACACTGGAGAGCGCACGCCAGTTAGGGTATGTTGAGACACTGCTCGGTCACCGTGTTTATGTGCCTGAAATTAATGGAAAAAATGGCATGCATCGTGCTTATGCGGAGCGTACAGCGATTAATGCGCCACTGCAGGGTTCGGCGGCTGATATTATCAAGGTAGCGATGATTAACCTGCACCGGCGTCTGCTTGATGAGATGCCCGCAGCAACGATCACACTACAGGTGCACGATGAACTGATTGTTGAGGCTCCTGCTGCAGAAGCAGAAAAAGTTGCTACAATCATGAAAGAGACGATGGAATCTGCCGTGCAACTGCATGTGCCGCTGATTGTTGATATTGGCATGGGCAGCAGTTGGTATGATGCCCATCAACTTTAGGGAGAATATATATGCCTGATCAGGCTGCCATTGTTGCCATCATTCTCGCCGCGCTTGTCGCAGCGGTATTAATACAGCTTTTACGCAAGAAAAAAGGCAGTAACAAAGGTGTTCAAGCTGATATGCTACCGATGATGCAGGCTACTGCAGGAGAGCTCAGCGTGGTTGAGCAGTGCTGCTTGCAAACTCTGCAGCAGGTTGCCGGAGAGGAGTATCATATCCGCAGCAAGGTAGCACTCTGCGCAGTTGCCACCAGCCATAAAAAGGATTCTCAGAAACTTCTGGATTTTGTGCTGTTCAGTAAAGAGAGCAGCAAAGCGGCCTGCGTTATCCAGCTGCAATCGGTTACCCAGCGTGATGAATCTTCTGCTGAGCAGGCTCTGCTGAAGGCTGGCATCAGACTTTACAGGCTGCCCCGCAAAAGCAGCTACTCGATCTCCAGTATAAGGCAGCTACTTGATAGCTACCTTGAGAAACCGGTAGCCACGCCCGATGAGATGATTGCCACTATCTCAACAAAAGCCTTCCGCCAGTGCAAAAAATGTAAGTCTCCGATGGTGCTCAAACGCGCCAGTGCCGGGCCACATACAGGCATGCTCTTCTGGGTATGCGCAGAGTACCCGGAGTGTGCCAGTGTCGAGCTCTATACCGAATAGCCTCATGCAGTCGCAAAATATTTTTGCAGATATCCCGATCGACCTGCCTGATGAGATGACCTCTACCCTTGCCGACAACAGTAATCTTCGCATTGAGAGAATCGTCTCTGAGGGGCAGGTCTCGCCAGAGGGGTTCTGGTACGATCAACATGAGGATGAGTGGGTGATACTTCTGCAGGGGGCAGCAACGCTGCAATTTGAAGGTGATGGTTCTGAACTGAAACTCTTAGCCGGAGATTATACCCTGATCCCTGCGCACAGAAAGCACCGCATCAGTTGGACTGCCCCGCAAGAGAAGACAATCTGGCTGGCAGTTTTCACCTCGCATGCCATGCATGACGAAACATAATAGCTGTGAAATATATCCTCTTTTTGCAGAGTCTGTTTCACTAGGATATGGTACGTTATATCAGCGCATCTGTAGACGCGTATGGAGGAGAATTATGATTTTCAGAGCTGCCATCCTGATCACCTTTATCGTCAGCCTGCTACCACAGCTTTCTGCTCCTGTTTTTGCAGAGGATTTCTCCCCCCTTAATATCTATATCGTGCGCCATGGCGAAACATTGGGTAATACAACTGGCAACCATAGCGCTGAAAATGACCGCACCTTTTCAAAAAAAGGAGAGCAGCAGGTGGCCGAGTTAACACAGAAACTCGAACGCACCCGTTTTGACAGAATCCTGGTCAGCCCCAAATACCGGGCAATGAATACCATCTTCCCCTATCTGAAAAAGAATAATCTTAAAGCCGAAATCTGGCCTGAGCTGGATGAGTGCTGCTGGCAGAAGAAGAGAGACTCCAACTATGCGTTCCGCATTGAGCGCGGTGAAATGATCAAGATTGAGTCCGCCATGCGCCCCTACTTCATCTTCCCTGATAAAGAATCTGAGCGTGTCTATATGCCAACCTCATTTTCTGACGGTGTACTGATGATCTTCAAATCATCCGATAAAGTGACCCGCATGTTTGGTGGCAGTGGCAAAAACATCCTGATTGTTTCCCACTACCACTCAGGTGGTCGACTGATCGAAATCCTGCAGGGGTTAGAGCCTGAAGGTCGATTCCAGCTCTCCAATGCCAAAATCGCCCACCTGCGTGAGAACAACCAGGGCACCTTCCGCCTTCTCGGCATCAATCAGTAACCTTCGCTTTTAGCTATCAATCAGAGTAACACTCTGAAAATAGCGTTTTAAATATATAAAATTGAAAGACCACTATCACGATGGCCTTTGATTGGCTTATCGAGGGTTAGCGGGAACAACAGAGTTGGGCAGATGGCTTTTGAAGTGCCACTTGCTCCGGTTCGGATTGCCGATCCTGCCTAATGGTGATTCGACCCATCCATGGGTCTCACCCTACGGGCGAGCTAAAGCTCGTCCAAATCTACTGTCCTGTAGATTTGTGATTCGGGGCATCCATGGGTCTCACCCTACGGGCGAGCTAAAGCTCGTCCAAATCTACTGTCCTGTAGATTTGTGATTCGGGGCATCCATGACCCTCACCCAAAGGGCAAGCTGAAGCTCGTCCAATCCGGCTATCCTGCCGGATTGTGATTCGGGGCATCCATGACCCTCACCCGAAGGGCAAGTTCAAGCTCGTCCAATCCGGCTATCCTGCCGGATTGTGATTCGGGTCATCCCTACTCCTTACCCTACGGGCGACTATCGATAAAGGCCTATCGCGCAGCGGTATCGCCGCTGCTTGCTCCTGCTGATTTGTCAGGTGGTTCTTTGGGTTCAGGGTCAACAGCTTCTGCTGTGACACTGGCCGGCACCACCGGTTCCGGTTCGGGAGGCACCTCTTTACCACCAAAGAGAGAGCGCAGCTTCGCGACCACCCGTTTAATACCACGCCACAACTTGGGCAGCATCCAGATCATCAGCACAATAAACAGCACCATCAGCACAAGGAAGAGCACAGGATGGTTCAGTGCAGTCCACAGACCGGCCACCACAGCCACATCCTCTGCCACCGAAGCGGTCCAGTTGGTAAAAGGTTCGGGGGAGGTGTTGATAATAGCTCGCGACCCCGTTTTGGCGGCATGTGTCGTGGCAGCAAGGCCACCACCCATAATACCTGCGGCAAGTCCGACAACCGGATCCACCTCACCAACCGCTCCCATGGCCATCATCGCACCTGCCGGAATACGTACAAAGGTGTGCATCATATCCCAACCGGTATCGACTCCGGGAATCTTATCGGCAAAGAATTCAACGCAGTACATCGCACCGGCAGCAAAGAGCACCAGTGGATCAGAGAGTATTTCAAGGCCCGGAGGAAGATCGACATTGCCGGTCGAGCCCATCAGGCCAAGCACCAGAATCGCGGCATAGAGATTGATGCCACTGGCCCAGGCTGCGCCCATTGTCATGGCGAGTATCGCTGCGACCTGATCAAGCTGTTCCATGGCTACACTCCTGTTCAATCATCAAGGTTTAGAGCCATGATCCCTAATACCGGCTAGACCTGCAACGGTTTATTGTTCGATGCGGGGGGAATCTCTACCCCAACCTCTACCCCGAACGGGCTGAAAAGGGCTTAATTCCGCTCGATCAGTGAAGGGTAGATATCATCGGGAACCGGTAATCCCATCGCCTCAAACAGCGTGCCTGCCAGATGGGCGAGGCCGGGCTGAGTCAGTATGGTCTGCTCATCATCCGGCTGACGCAGGCTGTAGGAGCCGTCATAAGCCGGATCAAACAGGATGCATGGTACCGGGTTAATCGAGTGTTTGGTGCAGGCTTCAGACTCACCGTCTTTGGCAAACACCATCATCTCTTCGGCATTGCCGTGATCAGCAGTAATCAGGGCTGAGCCACCCACTGCTGACAGCGCTTCAATAATGCGTCCAACTGCTGCATCCACTGTCTCAATCGCACGTATCGCCGGCGCCATGATGCCGCAATGACCAACCATATCGGCATTGGCAATATTGATCAGACCAAAACCGTATTCACCCGAGTTCACCAGCTCGATCGCCTTCTCGGCAATCTCATTGGCCTTCATCTCAGGCGCGTCGGAAAAGGAGACACCCTTATCCGATGGAATCAGAATATAATCTTCCATTGAGGCGTCGAGTGGCTGACGGTAACCACCATTAAAGAAGAAGGTAACATGCGGGTATTTCTGCGTCTCTGTCAGACGGAACTGCTTGATACCCAACTCAAGAATGCGTCTGCCAAACGGATTGGCAACACTGCTTGGCCCCATCAACTGCAACTCAGGAAGATTGCGATCTTCGTCGTAAACCATCATACCGGCATAGACCACATCAGGACGACTGCCACGATCAAAGCCGTCAAAATCATCCAGCTCAAAGGCTTCAGTGATCTCAATGGCGCGATCACCGCGGAAGTTAACCATCACCACAGCATCACCATCATGCATCGCACCGCGCGGCTCGTCATGATCATCCACGATGACAAAACCATCCATATCCTGATCAATCAGGTCCGGATTCTCTCCGCGCATATGCTCGATTGCCGCCATCATTGAAGGGAATCGCTGATCACCCTGACCATGCACCATCAAATTCCAGCCCTGTTCCACCTTGGACCAGTCGCGATCACGATCCATCACGATACGTTCCCTGCCGCCACCGCTGGCAAAACAGTAGTCAAAACCATCGCTGCTATTGATGAAGGTGAAATCCTCTTCCAACTCACAAACATATTTCTGCGCAGTCTGGATACCTACATCGCGACCATCGAGCAGCGCATGCACCCGTAAAGATTTAATACCGCGCTCAAAAGAAGCGTTGATCAGCGCTTTGAAATTGTTGATGTGGGAGTGAATGTTGCCATCGGAGAGCAGCCCCATGAGATGAATCGTTCCGCCGGTTTCACCAGCTGCCATCACCTGCTGCAGCGCATCAGATTTAAGGAATGAGCCATCGGCAACAGCCTTATTAATACGTGTCGGCCCCTGATCGAGAATCTCTCCCGCCCCCATGGTCAGGTGCCCCACTTCAGAGCCGCCCATATCATTTTTGGCAGGCAGACCGACATAGGGGCCGTGGGTCATTAGCGTGGTATGTGCATAATCTGACCAGAGACGATCAAACACCGGCGTGTTGGCTTGCGCAATGGCATCCTCGGGACCGCCAGTGCCGATACCCCAACCATCCATCACAATCAGCAATACAGGTTTTACTGTTTCCTTACTCATGGCTTATCCGACCTCTATCTCTGATGGCTGCCCGACCGACTCCGGCTTCAGCAACGCATCCAGCGCTTTGGCATCAAACAGTTTTTTATCCACCCTCAAAAAGGCCGCATTCTCTTCCGGCACCACTTTAGCCTCAAAGACACCCGCCAGCTTAAGAATCGAAACCTCCAGCGCCAGTGCATCCACATCAGACTCAACGTGCGCCATCACACTTGAGCGCATCACAGGCATCGTCATGCCCGATGCAACCAGCAGCCAGAGCAGCGCCAGTGAACCGGCGCCAAAGAAGATCCCCTGCACATCATACTGGCCGTAACACCAGCCACCCACAGCACCACCCAGAAAAGCACCGAAAAACTGCGATGTGGAGTAGACGCCCATGGCGGTCCCTTTGGCGTCAATCGGAGCCATCCGCGAGATCAGCGACGGCAGTGTCGCCTCCAGCACATTGTAGGCGATAAAGAAGAGTAGCAGGGCTGCCATCACGGAAAACATCGAGTCATGCCAGAGACCGAGCAGTATACAGGAGAGCGCGATCAGGCTAATGGAGAAGAGAAACACCTGTTTCATCTTCTCCTTCTTCTCGGCCACGATGATCAGTGGCACCATAAACACAATAGCTACCAGCAGCACCGGCAGGTAGACCCACGGGTGATCAACAGCTGCAATATCGAGATGATCGCGCAATACAAACGGTAAGCCGATAAACAGTGACATGATAATGCCGTGCAGAATCATAATGCCGAAATCAAGGCGCAGCAGCTGGCCATCCTTGAGAATGCGTCCGAACTCACCGGGTACTGCTTCAACATCCCTGTGCATACTCAGATGATCAGGATCGGGAACCAGTAGATAGAGCACGGCGATACTGAGCAGTGCAAAAAGAGCGGTAAACCAGAAAATGCCATCCACACCGACCCATACACTGAGCAGAGGCCCGGCAATCAGTGCCACCGTAAAGGACATGCCGATGGTCATGCCGACCACAGCCATCGCCTTGGTGCGCACCTCTTCACGGGTAAGATCAGCCAGTAGCGCCATCATCGCAGCAGCAATCGCACCTGAGCCCTGCAGGGCACGTCCGAGAATCACCATCCAGATCGAGTCAGCCATCGCCGCGACCACACTACCGACGGCAAAAATAAGCAGCCCACCGGCTATCACCGGTTTCCTGCCGATACGATCAGAGAGCCAGCCAAAGGGAATCTGCAGCATCGCCATGGTAAAGCCGTAGATACCCAACGCCAAACCGATTGTGGTAGGTGTTACCCCCTCCAGCCCTTCGGCATAGAGCGCAAAAACGGGAAGAATAAGGAATAGTCCCAGCATACGCAGGCCATAGATACCCGCGATGGAAAAAACACTACTTCTTTCGGCTGAATTCATTTAAGACGACACCTCAACTATTTCCGCTGCAAAACAGCAGCGCGGCATGATAGCACCAGAGCGGGCTGGACGCATGCAGGATAAGCGCGCCATTACCCTAACTATCGTAAGGGTAAAAACTTAACTTGCCCGTGCGCGCCCTCGACGGCAGCCTTTTTCGCAATGTTTCCTGAAACTGCCACACCTACCACCACCTTTGTTGTTGCCGTTCTCATTGCGACGGCAGCCCAGATGCTGGCCAATCGCTTTCGCTTTCCACCGATCCTGCTCTGGCTGCTGGCCGGCATGGCACTCGGCCCGTTCGGCCTGCATGTGATGCATGTCGAGTCGATGGAAGGCGCTCTGCACACCCTGATCGAACTTGGCCTTGCCATTATCCTCTTTGAGGGTGGCTTAAGCATGAATCTGAAAGAACTGCGCGCCAATGGCTGGGTGGTCGGACGCATGGTCATTTTCGGGCCGCTACTAACCATCGCTATCGGAGCTACAACTGCGCACATGATGACCGGTATCGACTGGCCGTTGGCCCTGCTGTTTGGCGCACTGGTATCTGTTGGTGGCCCTACTGTGATTCTTCCTATCATCCGTCAGATGCGGTTGGGGCGCAATATCAGCCATATTTTAACGGCTGAAGCGATGTTGATTGATGTGGTTGGTGCGATTCTTGCCATTGTATTCCTGCAGGTCGCGCTCACACCTGAGATGTCCGGCATGCTCATTGCCGAGGATATCCTGTTAAAAATTGTTGTCGGCTTTTTCATCGGACTGGCAGGTGGCCGCCTGCTTGCCATGCTGCTTTCAAGCAGCTGGGCCAAGGATGTTGAGATCAGAACCATCCTCACCCTCTCCTCTGCATGGGGGGTATTCCTGCTCTCCGACTCCATCAGTGAGCAGGCAGGACTGCTGGCCGTACTGATGATGGGCGCGGTACTGCAGCGTATGGAAGTGCACGACATTCAACGCCTGAAACACTTTAAAGGCAGTCTCTCCATGCTGCTGATCTCGGTACTGTTTGTGCTGCTGGCTGCCAATATGAATCTGGCTGTGATGCGCGAATATCTCTATCCGGGCCTGATAATCTTTGTCATTCTCGCCTGTTATGCGCGCCCGCTTGCCGTACTCTTTTCAACCATGGGTAGCCATCTGAATACCAGTGAAAGTCTCTATCTGGCCGGCATGGCACCGCGAGGTGTGGTCGCAGCCGCCATCACCTCACTGTTCGTTCTTATTCTGCAGGAGAGTGGCAACCCTCAGAGCGAGCTGCTTATGGCACTGGTGTATATCGTTATTATCTCATCCATTCTGATCTACAGTCTTGTTGCTCGCCCTTTGAAAACCATGCTCTCCATTGATGGTGGTGACGAACGCTCTGTACTGATCATCGGTGGCGGTCAGATTGGCGCTGAGCTTGGTCGCGCATTGGGCGAAGATCGCGAGGTACGCTTCCTTGATCTCAATGCAGAGGTGATCAACAGCTTGAAACGATCAAATTATACCGCCATCTGCGGCAATGCACTGGATCCGCTCTACTGGGAGATTATTCATGCCGAGGAGATCGGTGTGGTGATTGTGATGACCGGCTCATCCGATCATAACCTGCTGATCGCCAGCCTTGCCAATGAGAACTATCATACCCCTGAGATCTACATTGCTCTGCAGGAGGATGCTGCTGAGAAACATGCCAGCCTGATCCACCAGCTGCAGGCGCGCAGACTGTTTGCCAAACCCTACAACTTCACCTACTGGAACGATCAGGCCTACCGCAAACGACTGCTGTATGAGGCTCGCACTGTCGAGCAGGAGTCACTACTTATTGGTGAAAAAATGGTTGATGCACGCATCCCGCATGGCGTGCAGCCCATTGCTATCGTGCGTGAAGGCAAAACCCTGATTCCTCATGACAACCTGATATTTGAAGCCGGTGATGAGATCAAGCTGCTGATGCGCCCTGAACGTACAGAAGAGGGACAGGCCCTCATCCTTCCACCCTCAAAGAAAGTAAAAACAGACGCCTGACAGATACAATGCAACTGCGCAGCAGATTTGCCCCCAGCCCGACCGGGCTTCTGCATGTCGGCAACGCATATTCAGCACTGTTATGCGCCCAGTGGGCCAAAGCCAACTGCGCAGAACTGCTGCTCAGAATTGAGGACATTGATCACACCCGCTGCCGCCCTCACTTTATTGATAGCATCTATGAAGACCTGCAGTGGCTTGGACTAAGCTGGCCAGAACCGGTACGCCTGCAGAGCTCTCATCTGCAGGATTACCGCGCTGCCATCGATCAACTGCGCAGACTGGAGGTGATCTACCCCTGTTTCTGTACCCGCAGAAGCATACAGCAGGAGATCGAACGCATGGCTATCGCGCCGCACGCAGAGGATGCAGCCAATATCTATCCCGGCATCTGCCGTGGCCTCTGCCATCAAGAACAGGAGCGGCGCATGCAGACCTCCCCATTTGCCTGGCGGCTGAATGCGATCAAGGCCATGGCATTGATAGATGCCCCACTCTGCTGGCACGATGATCAGGGAATCTCCCACATGGCTGACATTGATCATGATGAGGTGATCGGTCGAAAGGACATCTCCTTCAGCTATCACCTCTCGGTCGTGGTTGATGATGCCATTCAAGGCATCACTCATATCATTCGCGGCAAGGATCTTGAGTCGAGTACCGGCATCCACCGCCTGCTGCAGCAACTGCTCGGACTACCCGAACCGATCTACATCCACCATCCACTGATTCATACTACCAGTGGTGAACGGCTTGCTAAACGCAATGGCGCAACCACGCTGGCAAGTCTGCGTGGCATGGGTGTTGACCCGGAAAAACTGAGGGGCTGTCTGCTTGCTCTGCCGCAACTGATCTGGCCGTTTGTGCAGCAGGAAAGCAGCACCCAGAGCAGCGAAATCCTGCGCCTGCTTGGCAAGCGCTGATTCCATGCCATCATTGGCCGCCATCACAGCACGAGGCTTTGCCTCTTCACTGTAGATGGAAACAGATTTCTAAGGTGATATTTTGAACTCAATATTAGATTTGATTGGCAATACGCCCATGGCAACGATACAGCATATCACCAGCCATCTTCCCGCTAATATCCGTATTCACGCCAAGCTTGAACGCTTCAACCCCGGTGGTTCGGTCAAAGATCGTCCTGCCTTGTGGATGATCCGTGAAGGGTTGAAAAACGGCAAGCTGGACAAGAGCAAAGTCATCCTCGACTCCACATCAGGCAATACCGGCATCGCGCTGGCAATGATCGGTGCAAGCATGGGCTTTCGTGTTCGTCTGGTGATGCCGGGTAATGTCTCCGATGAGCGCAAACGCATCTGCCGCGCTTTTGGTGCAGAATTGATCTTCTCCGATCCGCTGGAGGGCTCCGACGGTGCCATCATCGATGCGCGCAACATCTATGAAGCCGACCCTGATCACTATTTCAAACCGGATCAGTACAACAACCCGGCCAATCCTCGTGCCCATGAAGAGTCGACCGGCCCTGAAATATGGCGCGATACGGGTGGTAAGGTGACCCACTTCATCGCTTCGATGGGCACCTCCGGCACGCTGGTTGGTACCGGCCGTTACCTCAAACGCATGAGCAGTAGTGTTCAGATTATTGCTGCCGAGCCTGACTCACCGTTCCATGGCATTGAGGGGCTGAAACATATCGAATCAAGTATTGTACCTGGGGTTTATGACGCCAGCGTTTACGATCAGAAGATCGGCATCGACACCGATGTCGCCTACACCTTTACCCAGCGACTGGCCTCTGAAGAGGGCATTCTCTGTGGTCAGTCATGCGGTTGTGCACTGGCTGCTGCACTGAAGGTTGCAGAAAATCTGGCGGAGCAGAGTCTGCCGGGTGAAATAGTGGCCATCTTCCCGGATGGTGGAGAAAAGTACCTCTCCACACCTGTATTTGCAGGCAGTGATCGCGTCACTTACGCTGAAGGCATTTAGGCTATTAACACTATATAATCCTGTTTCTGCTTCCGTAACACGAACAGCATCAGAGAGGAGAGATCATGAACGAGCAGGACGAAATCAAAAAAGTAAAATACCAGAACATCACATTGGGTGTGCTTATTGCACTCCTGGCCGTCACTGCCCTGGTCACCCTCTGGGTAAGCTCCTGATAGCAACAAGAGCAACCGACTTACGCAAGCCGGATCGCTCACAACAAGCTCGGAACGCTGAGTTATCCCGGTTCTGTTTCTATTATTTTTAATCCCATGATCGTGTGTTATAGTGCCCCCCTTATTTAGGGAGACGTTTATGACAGAACAGGTAAAACAGCCAGTCATGCAGGCACAAAAGCCTGCCAAGCCTAAGAAACTGGCTACAAAAGATTATGATGCTGCCCTTGCAGATATCCATGTGGAGCTGGTGAAATGGCAGCACTGGGTCAAGGATCAGGGACTACAGGTTGTTCTGATATTTGAGGGCCGCGATGCCGCAGGCAAAGGCGGCACCATCAAACGCCTGATGGAACCTTTGAATCCTCGTGGCTGTAATGTGGTTGCACTTCCAGCCCCTTCCGACCGCCAGAAAACCCAGTGGTATTTCCAGCGTTATGTTGAACATCTTCCGGCAGCAGGCGAGATCGCTGTCTTTGACCGCAGCTGGTACAACCGCGCTGGTGTTGAGCATGTGATGGGCTTCTGTACCGACAAAGAGTACCGCGAGTTTATGCGCTCCTGCCCTGAGTTTGAACGTATGCTGGTTCGCTCCGGCATTATCCTAATCAAGTACTGGTTCTCAGTCAGTGATGAAGAGCAGGAACGCCGCTTCCAGAAACGTGCCACCGACAAAACCAAACACTGGAAACTCAGCCCGATGGATCTGGAGTCGCGTGATCGCTGGATGGAGTACTCCAAAGCCAAGGATGAGATGTTCTTCTATACCGACATCGATGAAGCGCCATGGAATGTGGTCAATTCAGATGACAAAAAACGGGCTCGACTCAACTGCCTGAGCCATATCCTCTCATCGGTTCCATATAAGGACGTGATGCCTGCACCGAAACCGCTGCGCCCGAGAAAAGAGCAGCCGGACTACAAACGCCCGGACATCAATGATCAGCACTTCGTTCCCAAGAAGTATTAAGAACAGAGAAAGTCTAACCGCATAAAAAAAAGGAGCTGCATTTGCAGCTCCTTTTTTCTTTCCCCTTCCCGGGAAACTTAGATTGAGATGAGCAGCACAACCTCATCAAGTGTAAGCAACTGCTGCTCACCATTGGCCATGTTTTTCAAAGCGATCTTGCCGGATTCCATCTCATCACCGCCAATCACTGCAACAAAACGGGCCGACTCACGATCTGCCATCTTGAACTGGCGTTTGGCTGCCCCGCCACCGCAATGCACAACGGAGAGCCCTGCTGCTCGCAGGCCTGCTGCCTGAGTAAGCGAGTAACTCAATACATCGGCACCAAGCGCAACTACGGCAACATCAATGCCTCTCTCTTCCTTGTCATCCAGCAGCATGGAGAGTCGCTCAACACCTGCAGCAAAACCGATAGCAGGGGTAGCCGGGCCACCAAGGCTCTCAACCAGACCATCGTAGCGACCACCGGCCAGAACCGTGCCCTGTGCACCGAGTTTATCAGTGACAAACTCGAAGGCCGTGCGGTTATAATAGTCCAGACCGCGCACAATGCGGGCATTGATCACGTACGGCACAGCCAAAGCAGCTAAACCCTGTTTCAGACCATCGAAATGGAATTCACACGCCTCGCAAAGATGATCCACCATCTCCGGCGCATCTCTCAGTGCGACCTGGCACGAAGCCACCTTACAATCGAGCACACGCATCGGATTTTTGGCGATACGAGCGTTACAGGTTTCACACAGTTGCTCTTTTTTTGCATCCAGGTAGGTAACCAGTCTGTCGCGATAACCGGGTCTGCACTCCTTGCAACCCAATGAGTTCACCTCAAGCCTGAGATCTGAAATTTCCAGTTCAGTAAGAAAGGCATGCGCCATAGCCAGCACTTCAGCATCTTCAACAGGGCCGGAAACACCAAACCACTCCACACCAATCTGTTGGAACTGCCTTAAGCGTCCTTTCTGTGGCCGCTCACGGCGAAACATCGGGCCGGCATAATACCAGCGCTGGGCACCGGCACGGGTCAATCCACCCTGCAGATAGGCACGTACCGCTCCGGCCGTACCCTCAGGACGCAGACAGATATTATCATTGCCCTGATCGATAAAACTGTACATCTCTTTGGATACGATATCGGTCTCTTCACCGATCGAACGTACAAACAGCTCAGTCGGTTCCAATATCGGCAGCCGCACTTCTGAACAGGCATAGGTAGCGAAGGTTTTACGTGCCGCCTGCTCTACACGTTGAAAACGCCTCACCTCATCAGGCAGACCATCATGGATGCCGCGAATACTCTGTAAACTTTTTCCAGCCATGGTTAACTCTTCTCCTGATCTGCGTCCATTTCAGCCCGTTTGGCCGCAGCACGCTTCTCAATATCCTCAACCAGCATATCGAGGATCTTGTCCTGCTTAATCTTTTCAGCCTTTTCACCATCACGGTAGAGCATATGCACCGGATAACCACCGGTGATACCCACCTCAGCCTCTTTGGCCTCACCCGGCCCATTGACCACACAGCCAATCACAGCGACATCAATATTCTCATGGATATGCGCCACGCGCTTCTCCAGCTCAGCCACGGTCTCAATCACATTGAACTTCTGACGGGCGCAACTTGGACAGGCGATCAGATTCACGCCACGATGACGAAGACCGAGTGATTTAAGGATCTCAAAACCGACCTTCACCTCCTCTTCAGGTTCCGCCGCCAGTGAGACACGAATGGTATCACCGATACCATCAGCCAGTAGCAGGCCAAGACCCACTGAAGATTTCACTGTGCCGCCAAACAGGCTGCCAGATTCAGTGATGCCCAGATGCAGTGGATAATCCACCTGCGCTGCCAGTTTACGATACGCCGCAACGGTCATCGGGATGTTACTCGCTTTCAGAGAGACCTTGATATCGGAGAAGTTCATCTCCTCAAGAATATGAATATGGCGCAGAGCAGATTCGACCATGGCATCAGCACACGGCTCGCCATATTTCTCATTCAACTCTTTCTCAAGCGAACCGGCATTCACTCCGATACGAATCGAGATATTACGTTCAGCAGCAGCTTTCACCACCCGCTCCACGCGATCACGTGAACCGATATTGCCCGGATTCAGACGCAGGCCATGCACGCCAGCTTCCAGAGAGGCCAGTGCCATCTTATAACTGAAGTGGATATCGGCGATGATCGGCACACTCGTCTGGGACAGAATCTCCGGCATCGCTGCGGCCGACTCAGGATCGGGCACAGAGATGCGCACAATGTCCGCACCTGCACTCTCCAGCCGCTGCACCTGCGCCACGGTGGCATCAATATCAGTGGTCAGTGTATTGGTCATCGACTGCACAGCGATCGGTGCATCACCACCAACCTTTACACCGCCAACATCAATTTCTCTGGTTTTTCTTCTGCTCGCTACGATCTGATCGCGCATCTTACTCCTCTTCTGGAACCGGGTCGGAATCTTTCTGCTCACGAAGCAGGTTCAAGCGCTCTTTCAACTGCCGAACGCGGTGCAGCGCTTCGACATATTCCGCCTGCTCCGGCATCAGGGCAACACTATCACTCCAGTAACTGATCGCCTCATCCAGCTTCTCTTTGCGGAAGGCCTGGCTACCTGCGGTGAATTTTTCGGCCGCTTTCGCCTCGATCTTCTTCTGCACCTGACTCAACAGCTTCTCTGCATCCTTGCCATCACCACGGCGATAGCTATGCGCCAGCCGTCTCGCCTCCAGCAGATCACCGCGCTTCATGGCTGTTTGAATCTGCTCGGCTGTAGCGGCTGTGGCTGTTGAAGCACGCTTACTGCTGTTATTCGTTCTCTTTTTATAGATATTACCATGGATGGTTATCTGTTTCGGCATCTCTTTGCTGATCTCAGCCAACATCCTTTTGCCTCGCCCTGAGTCGGGCTGCAATCTCAGATGGGATTCGACCTCGACATAGGCAATTTCAGGCTGATCTCTGCGCAGATAGAATTTAGCGCCCTGATATGCGGCATCAGCACGTTCATCCAACCCCTCAAGGTAGACCTCCCGCTGGTGCTGATAGACATCATCTTTGCCACTCAAGCCATGTGGTGGTTCATATGCCGGCAGGTTACCCAGCCATACTGAATCCTCGTTGCGGCGCAATTTCAGCAGCCGATCCAGACGCAGCTGGCGCATCCTGAACTCCATCTCAGAGCGTTTTTTCTCCATCACCTCAGGTTTGATGGTCACCGACTTGGCCTGAGCATAAGCCTCCATCGCATCAGCCCAGCGCTTCGCCCTCTCCAACCGCTTGGCAGTGCGCAGATAGTGAACAAAAAGTCGTCTGCGGGCCGGTTCGATGGTCTTTTTCAAATACCTGTGTGCTACAGCATAATCCTGATGCTTCTTATCCAGAGCCAGCACCCGCAGCCGGGCCTGCATGATTCGGCCCCGCTCGAAATCATACTTGATCTCCACATAAGGATTCATCACCTGGAAGCGCATACCTTTTTCAAACATACTGCTTTTGGTGGCAGCACAGGCAGAGAGAAGCAGAGCCAGCAGGGCAAATAGCAGAAGACGTTTCATCGGCTTATATCTCCCCTGCCATCTGACGCACATCCTCGGGAAGATCAAGATCAAATGCCAGACCAACGACATGTTCGATATTTCGTGCCACCTGCTTGCTCTTTATACTTACCACACCCAGTTCAAGCTCTACAGTCACACCCTTAATATCCCGCTCTCCGATACTCTCAAAGACAAAACCCTGACCCAGAGATTCAAAGGTGGCCCGAGGCATCACCAACGTACCACCCTGCCCGATGCCGGACATGCGTGATGCCACATTCACCGCATCACCAATAACAGTATACTCCAGCCGTTTGGCAGCGCCGATATTACCGGCAATCGCCTGACCACAGTTCATGCCTATGCGGAAACTGATCGGATCACCATCTGAACGTTTTATAGCCAGCTCCTGGCAGGCAATGGCAATAGCCAGCCCCGCCTTGGCAGCATGCCGGGCATGATCCTTATCCGCAAAAGGGTGATTAAATACCGCCATCACTGCATCACCAATATATTTATCCACATGGCCACCATAGTAAGCGATAATCCTGTTAAACACCTCAAAATGGGTATTAAGGACATTGACCACTTCGCTGGTATCGGTGGATTCAGAGAAGGAGGTGAAGTGAACCATATCAGCGAACAGAACCGTGACCTCCTGCCGATGATTCTCCAATCGGGTCGAGCCGCCATCAAACATATCGGTTACAAGTTTTGGATTGAGATAACGGCCAAACTCTTCCCGCAGCTTCTCTTTATGGGCAAGCTCCCGTGCCATCACATTAAACTGAGATACCGCATCAGAAATCTCATCATTACCGGAGACCTGCATATCCACATGGTAATCACCCGATGCCACCTGTCGGGCGGCATCAGCCAGCATCTCAAGAGGTTTACTCATGCGTCCGGCAAGCCAGTAGACCCACAGGGCTGAAAAGAGAACAACAATGACCGCAGCAATCGATATCTTCTGCCCCAGCTTACCGGCAATATCCTGCCACGCCTGCTCGGAAAAACGCACGCCCACTGCACCCAGCGACGTATCTGCATACAACACGCCTTTGCTATACCAGAGCGCCTCCACCGGCAGACGGCTCACACTGTTAGCCACCGATATCGCCGCAATCGGACCACCACTGCTGCCAACATCGCCATAAGAATGAATTTTACCATCGGACTTCCTGAGCAAGATACCGAGCACTGTCGGAACCTTTTCCAGAAACCCCTGCACAACAAGATCGGTCTCGGCACTACTGCCCGAGAGCATAGGCAGCTTCAACTCATCAGTCAGTCGATCCACCTGCAGTTCAGCCTGCGCTGCCTGACTCTCAAGCCATGCATCGCGCTCAATATCCAGAATAACAAAGAAAAGAAAAACAACGACCAGCGCTACGGTAAAACCAACGAGCATCGTCCATCGCCAGCGAATCGGAATACGTGGCACATAGGTTTTGACTGCATCCATGAGGGACTCAGCTCTGATTCGATAAGTTTTCTGCGGGTTTAAATCATCCGTCTGCACAGCTCCACTCTATCCAAACGCCCTATTGGAGCAACGCTGGAAAAGAGTCCTTACTCGAGGCCTCAGGAGCCCTCACTGTGAACGGCATCGGGGATATCACCTTCAATCATAACTCTGTTGCGGCCCTGATCTTTAGCCCTGTACATGCGCCCATCGGCAACATGCAGAAGGCGGTTGACCAGCGTGTTCACATCAGCCTTTTCATTGCCTTCAAGCATGGCAATGCCGGCAGAGAAACCAACCGTAACAATCTCTCCGCTCTCCAGACGAACAGGAGATTCGTTCAGATGATTCAGCCAGGTATCCGCCGCCTTTTTGGCACCTCGCAGCGTGGTGTGCGGCAGCAGCACGATAAACTCTTCGCCACCCCAACGGCCGGGAACATCGGACTCACGCACGCACTCCCTGAGCACCCGCGCCATATGTGAGAGCACCAGATCACCTGCCGCGTGGCCGTGCAGATCGTTCACCTGTTTAAAGTGATCCAGATCGATCATCGCAACGGCATAACTGTGTTGGTAACGAATCGCCTGCGATACACCCTGATGCAACTGATCCATCATATAACGGCGATTATAAAGACCGGTCAACAGATCATGGCTGGCCTGAAAATGGAGCTCCGCCTTGGCCTTTTTCATATTATTGATAATACGCAGAATCAGCTTGGCTTCCATGCCGCCAATCACACCACCGGCGCCGAGAATCTCTGAGGCCACCGCCTCAACCATCTCATTGTTGGTCATGTTAAAGACCACGCACGGCACGCTGTTTTTCAGCGCCTCCTCCAGATCAGAGAAGACAGTGATGCCATGCTCTCTGGCCAGCGCCAGACCCGGCGCATCCGCATTGCGATCCACCACGGCAATCACTTCAACCAGATCCTCTTCCAGCAGCATCTCAAGAATAGCAGTGCCTCCGCTGCTGGCACCAAGGATCACGGCACGGTGCGGATCTTCTTTCAGTACATTCGTCATAACTGCCACCCTACCCAAAAAATGAGATAAAAAAAGCGTCACAAAGAACTTTTGTAACCCCTTCTCCGTATGATCTGCAAACAGCTTGCCGCTGCTCTGCCCATGCGCATGAAGAGTTTGATTTTCATATCCACAAACAACCCCTAGTATGCGCCGCCGGAGAATATATATGCCCCTTAATAACAAACAGATCGCAGCACTGAAAACCAAAGCCCACCCCTTAAAGCCAGTCATCAGAATCGGTCAGAAAGGCATCACTGAAAATCTCATTGCAGAGACCGAACTGGCGCTCAATATTCACGAGCTGATTAAAGTTCATATTGCCGAAGATGACCGCAGCGTACGCAAGGCCGCAGGCGAAACGCTGGCGGCAAAAACAGGGGCAGAAATTGTTAACTATATCGGAAAAATCTGCACCCTCTATCGCAAACGGGAATCCGATTCTTGAGTCAGAAGGCAGAACTTATCCAGCGTACGCTTGAGGCCGAATTCAACCCTGAGTCGATAAAGATCGAAGATGAGTCCTGGAAGCATGCAGGCCATGCAGCTGCAAAAGAGAGCGGCGGCGGACACTTCACTGTTCAGATAAAGTCCAGCAGCTTCAATGGTCTGTCACGCATGCAGAGCCACAGAAAAGTAATGCAGGCCTTAAAACCTCTTTTCCCTGCCACCATCCATGCTGTCAGCATCAGGACTGAAGCAACCACAAGCTGATAACAGCTTGTGCATACCTCTACATCTGGCCCGATTCTTGCGAGCTGTTTTCTGATGATAGAAACAATGAACCAGTACGGAGCCCGTGATGAAGATTCATAATAACCTACCGGTATCCGGCCAAACGACTCGAAAAACAAAACAGAGTAGTGCAACCGGTGTGTTCCAGACCCTGTTTGACGCTGAAGTTTCAGATAGCCATGAGATTGAAAATGCAGATCAGGCAGCTACGCATGAACCTGAAAAGCGAGCCTGGCAGGCTCTGAACGAAAGCGTCATCCTGCTGGATCAGGCCATGCAGTGCCTGGAATCCGGGAACGCACCTACAGCTCAGATGATCTCAGACATTGAGCAGCTGAGAGGTCAGGTTCAACAGCACCTTTCAGCCAACACCCAGAACAAAGAGCTTCGAGAGGCTGACACCTTGCTTGCCGTTGAAGCCGAACGCATTCGCTCGCTGCAATCCTGATTCAATGAGCCAGGTCGAACTACTCAACAAACTTCTCGATGACATGGACGTGGTTCGCCCTGTTGTCCTTGCCGCCATGCCCGATGATATCGAGCTTCGCGCAACCACGCGGCGCATGATCGCCGCCCTTGAGCAGATCAGGCAGAGCCCCGGCATTCCGAACAACACTCACCTCTGGGCCATCCAGCAGTTTGCAAAGCTATTGGATGCTCAGCATGGCCCACTGCTTCGCCCTAACCACAGCGGCACGATCTCTGACGATGCCAAAGCGGCAGTAGAGGCTCAGGTGGAACAGAGGCAGGCGCTTATTATGCATGCCCTGCAGGATATCCCGGTCACCCGGGCCCTTCTCGACAGCACCAGCGGCATGATTGGTGAAAAGGCGCCCAAAAGCGACTCTCTGCAGCGTGCTGCCCGCCACCTGCAACAGCTGCTGCAGAAGCACCTGCAACACGATGTGGCACTGCGTACTGAGCTGGAGCAGCTGGTCGATGCCATCGCCCCCTCCCTGCAGGCAATCTCAAATGTACTGGAAGAGGCAGGCGAAGAGTCCGATGAGCTAAAACAGGCCAAACTGCTGTTGGAGCAGGAGCTCCCTGACGACATTGAACAGGCCCGAGCTGTATTGCAACAAGCGCGCTTGGGCATACTTTCAGCCGGCAACAAATTGAGCAGCGCCAGTGAAAAGCTGCATGAATCGATCCAGCTCAACGTCGAAAAACTATCAACACTCTCCAAACAGCTCGAAGAGGCAGAGTCTGAAGCCCGCAATGATCCGCTAACAGGCCTGGCCAATCGCAGACGCCTGGCGGAATACTTGAAAACACTTGGCCAGTCCAAATTCTGCTTTCTGGTTGTCGATATTGATCACTTCAAAAAAATCAATGATACCCATGGCCACGATGTCGGGGATGAGGTGCTGCAGCAGATGGCGCAAATGCTGGATGCATGCACACGCAGCACAGACCTGGCCGCACGTGTAGGCGGCGAAGAGTTCTGCGTCATCTTTCCCGACACAGACCTGGAGAACAGCACCCATCTGGCTGAAACACTGCGCCACTCCATTGAGATGAAATCATTCAGAACTACAGCTGGCATGATCGATATCACTGCCAGCATCGGTATCGCTGAACACCAGCCAAACACAGACCACGCCAACACCTTCAAAGCCGCCGATGAGGCGCTCTACCAGTCCAAAAGAAACGGCCGCAATCAGATCACAGTCTCCCAACAGGCATAAAAAAAGAGGGCTGAATCAGCCCTCTTCAATAAAATCTGTTGTTACAGCAATAGATTAACCATCTCTGTTTCTGCTGCGTGATCGGATCGTTTCACGATGCCTGCGATAAACATACTTTGAGATCGAATCCTCCTCTTCATCACAGCGATAATAGAACTGGACACCGATCCAGATGCGCTTGCCATCTCTGGACTCCACCCTTCGCACAGTGCCAAGCAACTCCAGCGTAGAAGGCGGAAATGATGGCAACATCAAGATAATTTTTGTGTTATCACCAGGGGAGTATTGATTGGAGGTGATAAAACTCACACCTGTCACACTCAAATTCACAGCCCGCTCCTCCAGCTCACTATGGCTGGCATCATTGAGCACGTTGACACCGATCAGATAGTTCAGTTTGGCATCAAGTGACTCCAACATATTGGCAACATCAGGGTTCATGCCCTCATGGGCTTCACCTGCGAAGACATCACGGCCGACCATATCCTGCAGCATGCTACTCTGCCGGGACTTGATCCCTACCTTGGTTTTATTGATCTCGAAAGCTTCCTGCGTCATTTTTTCGTCGCTAATAGGGATCATATCGTTGACACGAAAATCCTGCCTTCCATGATCATTTTTCGCTTCAGCCATAGTTACGAACCTCAGTTTTTACAGATATCAGGGCTGACAGGGGCATAACACCTTCAATGTTCTGTTGCTCATCTGCCTGCGTACTAACCGCCCCGCGCTCTATCGCGGCAAGGGCTACCTTGACTACCTCTGGATCAAATTGCGTGCCAGAACCTGCCTTCAGCTGCTCAACACAGAAAGAGAGGGGCCTTGCCATACGATAAACACGATGCGTGGTCATCGCATCAATGGCATCAGCCACGCAGACGATACGTGCTTCAAGAGGAATATCCTCACCGGCCAGTTGGTCCGGGTAACCAAGGCCATCAAAACGTTCGTGATGGTGACGTAGCATCAGCCGCTCCCTGATCATGGTATCCATGTTCTTCAGGATATTGTCCCCGATCGCAGGATGCGCCTTCATGATGGCGAACTCATTCTCAGTATACCGGTCTGGTTTAAGCAGAACCGCATCAGGAATACCACACTTGCCGATATCATGCAGCAGCCCACCGGTGCGAATGAGATCGACACGATCCTGATCCAGCCCCATATCCTCAGCCAGCACGGCAGAAAGTGAACCCACCCGCCCGGAGTGGTCCCGGGTATAACGGTCACGCGCCTCAAGCGAGCGCACCAGCGCAATCAAAGTCTCACGCATATTATCAGCCAGTGCCGCATGCACGGCACGATTATCCAGCAGGGTATCCAGCTCTTTGACCAGCAACCCCAGCATCTGACGGGTCTCACTCTTCAGAGGCTCACTCGATGCCGGATCAAGCAGGCATAACACACCCATCGAAACACCCTGCAGACGAACAGGAATGGCGACATGATGAGGCTCTTCCACCCCCGGCCAGCAGATGCCCGGAGCATCAGGGAAGGATTGAATAAGCTCTTCATCGCCAGCAACCAGAGGCTGAAAAGAGGTCTCATCAAGCGTACAGGATGGCGCGACTTCCCCCATACCCTGAGAGGAGACCATGACAAGCTTGTGGTGCCTGCGCTCAAAGAATGCAAGGTAACCACCCTTGGCATGCACCACTTCAACGGCAAGATTCAAAGCGCTGGCGCAGACAGATGAGACATCGTGCTGAGCGGGGATCTCATCGAACATGCGATAGACAAGGCCCAGGCGACGATCCATCTCAAACATTTCTGGAAGCAGACGATCAGAGGTGCGCTTCTGACGCTTTGGCTTGTCTGCAGCCGGGGTATGCTCATCATCTCTGCTGAGCATCTTCTCCAGACAATCAAGCAGCACATCCGGTGCAAAGGGCTTGGCCAGCACATGTTCGATGCCCAGCTGCAGCGCCTGCGCCATTCTGGCTGATGTCAAAAAGCCACTCATCAGAATGGTTGGGGGCATCTTCACGCCCTCCTCTTTGAGTGATGCAATCAGTTCAAGTGCATTGCCATCACCAAGACTCATATCAGTGATAAGGCCGTTCCACTCTTCAGAAACCAACACAGCCCTAGCCTCTTCAAGGCTACCAACCTGAGCAACTCTTACCTCTTCACTTAATTCACCGGCAATTTCAGCGACCACCTCGCGCACAGCAGGCTGATCTTCAATAATAAGAAGGTTCAACATCAGTAACCACCCTTTAAGCTTTGGCCATAGGCCTTGACCACGGCATGACCTGAAGGCTGCACAGCCTCACCAGCTGCACTGTTTTCGCCAGTGATCTCATTCCAACTGCGCAGCAGCTGCTGATAACGGGAGGCGTTGTCGAGTCGAACACGGATTTCAGGAAGTTGGAAAGGTTTACTTACAAAGTCATAGGCGCCCTGCTCAACGGCATGCAGGGCATTTTCGATTCCGGAGTAACCGGTCATCAGGATAACAAGGGTATCGCTAAGCTCATCATGAACGACATGACGAAGAAGGGTCAAACCATCGGCGCCAGGCATGACGATGTCGGTAAGCACAAGATCGAAGCGATCCTGTTTTAACGCCTCCAATGCCGTATCGCCACGACGATGCAGGGTTACATCGTAATTCGCTTCGAGTAGATACTCTTCTAATAGTGAAGCCAAAGCCTCATCGTCTTCGGCCAGCAACAACCTGGGGCGTTTCACACTTACCCTCCAAACTTATCATTCGAACGATAAAGGTTTAGCAAGTGTGATTCCAATGCTTTTTCTCCGGGCCTTGCCGGAAGCTCCGGCTGTGGTAACGCTGAGTGCCCGGCATGAGAGGGCTGCGCATCAGAAGAGAGGCTGACACGATCGGTCGTTGGTTTCGCGCCACCCTGCTGCCGATCCGGGACAGAAGAGGGCTTGGCATTCTGCTGAAGAAGCCTGTGGATTAAACCATCTACGGGCTGAACATTCATCGCCATGTGACCTCACCTCCTCTGCTGCACATGATCTGCAGGCAGACATTACCAGTACATCAGTACATATCGGGCAATCTGTTCGCAACTTTAACAATCCATAAACGTCAAAAATAAATCGGCTCAAAAACAGTCAATACCAGCCACTATTATTGTAATATTTCCCCTTACAATTAAGCAGGTTAAGAAACTTTCTCACGACAACACAACAACCAAACCGTGGTTTTTTGACTACGTCCGTCCCAAATCCACCCCGACAACCCAATATGGAAACAGAGAATGCTTGCTTTTACCTGTTGCCCCGTCATTATTTTGACTTTGATCAATGACGGCGCCGCAAAAAGGGGAGCAAAAACCGTGAAACAATCTGCATTTATCCTGCTGGTTGAAGATAACGATGACTTCAGATGCATCCTGCAGGAGGCGCTTGAAGCCACAGGTTATCATGTAACCGCAGCAGCCAATGCCACCCGTGCACAGGAGGCGATGTCTATTGGCAAATTTGATCTGACTATCCTCGACGTTCGCCTCCCCGATGGTAACGGCATTGAGCTAATGCGTGAATTCCGTCAGTCCGACCCTGACATGGGCATTATTATCATGACTGGCTACGCCGAAGTAGACACTGCTGTCGATGCAGTCCGCCTTGGCGCCAATGATTTTCTGAAAAAACCATTCGACATTGATGAGATGCTGGTGCGTATCAGCGAACTGATGAAAACCAGGCAGCTGAAAAAAGATAACCTCTCCCTGCGCGAGCAGATCCGCAGCCAAACCAGCAGAGAGGGGCTGATTGGTCACTGTGAGTCGATTCGCAAACTCCAGGAGACCATTAAACTGCTGGCCAATTCTGACAGTACGGTACTTATCAGCGGCGAGTCCGGCTGTGGCAAAGAGGTGCTGGCCAAAGCACTGCATAAATCAGGCTCCCGCTCCGGTAAGCCGATGGTCTCCATCAACTGTGGCGCCATCCCTGAAGAGCTCCTTGAATCTGAACTGTTCGGCCACGTAAAGGGCGCATTTACCGGTGCCATTCGGGCCCGCCCGGGCCGCTTCGAGATCGCCAATGGCGGCACTATCTTTCTTGATGAGATAGGCGATATGAGCCCGAAACTGCAGGTTAAACTTCTGCGCGTCCTTCAGGAGCGCTGCTTTGAACCGGTAGGAAGCCAGCAGAGCATCCATGTTGATGTGCGTGTTATTGCAGCAACCCATCGCGATCTTGAAGAAGAGATCATGGCCGGCCGTTTCAGAGAAGACCTCTACTACAGGCTCAATGTCATTCCACTCTATCTGGCACCACTTAAGGATCGCGGCGATGATATTCTGCTGCTTGCTGATCACTTTATTTCGCACTTCAACAAAGAAAAAGAGTCCTCTATCACCGGCTTTTCAGATGAAGCCAAACGCTCTATGCTCTCTTACGCTTGGCCAGGTAATGTCCGCGAACTGCAAAACCTGATCGAGCGGGTCACCACACTCAAACGTGATGGCATCGTTGAAGTCGAAGATCTTCCCTCGCGCATGATCAGCGACAAAGAGCGCGTACTGCAGAGCTTCCAGATGGATGTGACAGCCGCAGAGCAGATCGATCTGAAGGCCACAGTGGACGAGTTTGAAAGCCACCTGATCCTCTCAGCCCTGAAACGTTTCAACTGGAACAAAAACCGTGCTGCCAATTTTTTGGCTATGAACCGGACAACGCTGGTCGAAAAAATCAAAAAGAAGGGGTTACAGCCCGCTGAAAGCTAAGCGACTCTGACACTCAGCTGACAGCCGTCAGAAATCCCCTCATATGCAATCCCGCAGCACCTGCAACGGTGACTATTAATGTCATCCAAAGCCATGTTTAGACAGTACTTTTCCAATCCATAGGCAGAAAAAAACCAGCCCTGTCCTCTTCGGCATGAATCTTGCGATAACGGGACATGCTCCGCTCTATCATCATCGTCATTGCACTTATCCTGGTCATACCTTCTGCCAGCTACGCGCTGGAAAGCGAGCGCGTGCGCACCGTGCGCATCTTCCTGAACAACGGCAATCCGGTGCAGGCGGTACGTACAGCCGAGAAAGTACTCAAGAGTCAGAAGGTCACACGCGATGAGCGTCAAGAGCTCTTAAACCTGATCGCCGATGCAGAAATCATGCGTGCCACACATAAACATTTTGAAAACATCTCGCTGGCAGTTCGTGCCATTGATGCATCCCTGAAAGAGTTCCCTGAAAACCCGCAAGCCTCCGAACTGCGCTGGCAAAAGGCATGGTTACGCTGGAAAGCAGGAGATGACAAAAAAGCAGTGACAGCCGCGCGTGAAATCATCACCAAAGATCAACAGCCGCAAAACCTGCGTCGGGCATGGCTGCTGATGGCGCGCATCCACATTGAGCAGGAGCAGTTTGCCTATGCCCGCAGTGACCTGCTTCAATACAGCCTGCAAATTGGCAGCGACAGCTACCGACAGGCCATAGGCATGGCATGGATGGGCATTGTCGATCAGGGAGAAAAACGCCCTGAAGTTGCCTACAAAAGCCTACAGGGCGTACACAAAAACTGGCCGGAGATCATCACGGATGAACCGATTCTCTATGCCAACTTTATTCAGTTGCTGCATGAGAATGGAAACAACAAGACACTTCAGCTTTCAGAAGATTTTATCCGTCGTTATATCAGAACCATCCAGGCTCCCGCTGTGCGCCTGATCCATGCCGACATCATTGCTGACAACAACAAAACAGCTGCGGCCATAAAAGAGTACGGCATCCTGGCCGCCAACCAGGCTGAAACCACCATCGGGCGCAAGGCATTCATCCGCAAACTGATGCTGGAATTCAAAGATGAAACGGAGAAAGAGAAACTTCTTCCCGCCATGGTCTCACTGAAAAAAATTGCCGACTCCAATCAACTCTCTCTTATCGAAGATGAGGCCATGCTGGGGCTTGCGCGATTCTGGGCACGCATTGAGCAGACCTCTCTGGCCGCAGAAAAAGAGAGTGGCGAAGGACGAGCAGACTCCCCTGCTCTGCACGCCTATGCCAGGGCAGCAACGTCAGCAGATCGACGCATTGCTCAACGGGCACAGAAAGAGGGGGCGGTATGGCTGCAGGCAAGCCTTAACACCATGCTCAAGCAGGAGCAGTGGTTGAAAGCGGTGACAATCTGGAAACAGTATCCCCAGCTTCGCCCCAAACTCAGGTTGTCGCAGGAGCTTCGACTGGGCATTGGCCACGCCATGCGCCTGCTGATGCTCTTTGATGGCGCAGAAAAACTGCTCACTGATCTCTATAAGCGCAACAAGGCCAGCATTCGCGGCCAGCGCGTTATGGTTGAACTCTCCAAGCTGTGGATGGATCGTCAGGACTCCGATGGCGTAGAAAAAGTGATGCGCTGGCTTAACCGCAATGAGTTCACTATCTATCGCCCGGAGATTCTCGCTGTAGTCGCGCGCATGCAGATCAATCAGAAACAGGCGCAAGCGGCACGTCAGACACTCAATGCAGTGCGCGCCTCAGACCTGGCCCTGGAGTCCCGAGCCAACTTCTGGCTCACCAGTGCAGAGGTCTCCGCAACGCTTGGGCAGTGGCACACTGCTGCCAAGGCCTGGGGTAACTACCGGCTGAGTCAGGGTGCCAATGCCCGCATGGGCCTGCTTAATCAAGCCAAGAGCCTGTTTACTGCCCGTGAATACGCACAGGCCCGAAAACTCTATATGGAGACACCTGAAGAGGATCGTGATGGCGCATGGGAATACTATGTAGGCGTCTGTCAGATCCATAGCGGTGAAACCCAACAGGGCGAGCAGCGTCTGCAGGCACTGACACTAAGAAAAGATGCAGGAACCTATGCTGCACTGGCCAAACTGGCACTGGCAGATCAGCAGGCGGGACAGCTATTGGGGGAAAAACAATGAGCCTTTCCAATGTAGCACTGGTTGGATTTCCTCAGCACGAAGAGGCTGAGCTACGCGTTCAGCTTGGCAGGCTACTGCCGCAAACCGCTATCGAATCGATACCCAGCCAGACCCATGAGTACGTGTGTGACAATGATGCCCTTGTTTTTATCTGGGACACGGTCACTTCACCTTCGATTGTCCGACGTCTGTTTGACCACAATCCACAGGCCAACCTGGTTATCCTTACTAACAACGGTCAGGCCGACCGTGCAGCCGATCTGATGCATATGGGCATCATTGATTACCGCCTGATACCTCTGCCTGACGATATTCTCGAAATATATATTCGTAAAAGCGGCCACCAGAGTGCACTGGCACAACAGGCCAGCGAACAACAACGTCCGGCCCGCATGAAACAGCAGGATATTTTTGTCACTGAGGATGTTGAGACACGTCGCCTGCTTGATCGTGTAGCACTGGTGGCTCCGAGCTGTGCATCTGTACTGGTCATTGGCGAGTCAGGCACCGGTAAAGAGCGCCTCTCCCGTTACGTTCATGCCTGCTCCAACCGCCGTGACAATAATTTTATCGCCATCAACTGCGCTGCGATTCCGGAAGGGGTTCTTGAAGCGGAGCTGTTCGGCCATGAGAAAGGTGCATTTACCGGCGCCACTTCAGCCCGTCCGGGAAAATTTGAGCTGGCCCATGAGGGCACACTTCTACTGGATGAGATCACCGAAATGCCGGTGCATCTGCAGGCCAAGTTGCTTCGTGTTCTACAGGAGGGTGAAGTAGACCGGCTTGGTGGCAGCAAACCTGTGAAAATTGATGTTCGGGTTATTGCTACCAGCAACAGGGACATCGTCCATGCAGTTCAAAATGGCGATTTTCGTCAGGACCTCTACTACCGCCTGAATGTCGTTACGATTCAGCTTCCCCCACTCAGAGAACGTAAGGGTGACATTTTGCCGCTGGCCATTCACTTCCTTGGTCGCTTCAGCACCATGTACAGCAAACCGGCACCAAAACTGACCGGGCCAACCGTTCACCACCTTACATCACACCCGTGGCCAGGTAATGCACGTGAACTTGAAAACTGCATGCATCGCGCCTTCCTCATGGCTGAGGGTGATACCATTCATCCTGAACATCTCTTTCTCGATCCTGCCCCTGCAAACATGGGTGCAAATACAGAGAGCGGCGAGGATGCGATGCAGGCGGGTGTCACCATCCGTGACATGGAACGCACACTGATCGAGAAAACGCTTGTGCATGTGCAGGGCAACCGTACCGAGGCCGCCCAACTGCTAGGCATCAGCATCCGCACACTACGCAACAAGCTGCAGGGTTATGAGTCTGGCATGTCACTTGCTGGGTAGTTCTTACCTGTGATAAATAATTGGCGGCTAAGGCAAGAGGAGGTGTAAATCATGATTGATATGTTAGGCGACGGATTCCAGCGCATTGAATCCTCTCTGATCGCCAGAGAAAAAGCGCAGAGCGTCACCTCCAGCAACATTGCCAATGCCGACACACCTAACTATCGGGCGGACAACCGCTCGTTTGCTGACTTCCTCAGCGAAAGGCAACAACACAAAGGGGCAGGCAAACCTGCCGCCACACACGCCGGCCATATCAGTGATAGTGGCAGTGGACGTTTGAGCAGCAGCTCCGTTTTCGATTACAGTCCGGCCCGCAGAATGGATGGCAACACTGTGGATATTCAGAAAGAGATGGCGCGCATGAGTGAAAACCAGCTGATGCATGAGCTCTCCATGCGACTGGCCAAAGGTCGCATCAGCGGACTGCTCAATGCCATCAAGGAGGGTAATCGCTAATGGCTAATGATCTTCTCTCCTCCATGCACATCAGTGCAGCAGGCATGACTGCACAGCGCTCTCGCATGGACATTGTGGCGGAAAATATCGCCAATGCCGAATCAACCCGCACCCCTGATGGTGGCCCCTACCGTCGCAGACAGGCTGTTTTTGAGGCCACACCTGCAACCCAGTCATTCTCAAATGTATTTAACAGCAGTTTTGCAAAAGATCGCCATCAATCGGTAAGAGCTTCGCATGTAGCGCAGGATCCCACCCCGTTTCGTGAGGTTTTTGATCCCTCGCATCCTGATGCCGATGGCAAAGGTGTCGTGCGCATGCCGAATGTAAATCCGGTGGAAGAGATGGTGGACATGAATTCGGCGGCAAGAAGTTTTGAAGCCAATGTATCCACCATGGAGGCATCCAAACGGATGTTTCTTAAATCACTCGAACTGCTGAAATAGGAGATTGTCATGAGTATTCAAGGCATTGGACCCACAACTGGCCTTACCGGCAGCAACAGTCTGCAGGTTGGTGACAGATCAACCGCCGGCAAAGCAGATAATTTCGGCGAAATGCTCAAGGCATACACCGAGCAGATGAACCATGATAAAAAAGCTGCAGCCAGCGCATCGGTGGCACTGGCGACAGGTGAAAGTGTCAACACCTCCGAAACCCTTATGGCCATTCAGAAGGCTGACCTTTCGTTTCAGATGATGCTTGGCGTACGCAATAAACTGGTGGATGCATACCGCGAAATCATCCGCATGCAGGTATAGGGGATTTAAATCATGGCTGACTCACTGATGCCGCAGACACCGATGAACATGGCGACCAATCCCATTGATGCCACCTCGCAGGAGGCAGGTGCAACGGCGCCGGGCGCCACAATCCAGGTTCCACAGGTGCTGGCAAAATACAGAAAAATTCTTCTCTTTGCCGCAGCAAGTCTGATGCTGACCGGTTTTCTTGGCCTTGTTCTCTGGTCATCAGAGAAACCATATCGGGCCATTTATGCCGGCATGGCGGAAAAAGATGCCGCTACAGTGGTAGAAATGCTTCAGAAAGAGCATATCCCCTACCGTCTGGAGGGCGGTGGTACCGTCATGGTTCCAGAGGATCAGGTTTATCAGGTTCGCCTGAATCTGGCCGGTCAGGGTGTTACCCCTTCGGGTAAAACCGGCTTTGAAATTTTTGATCAAAGCAACGAGTTCGGCCTTAGTGATTTCACCCGCAAAATCAATCTGCAACGTGCGCTGCAGGGTGAGCTTGCACGCACCATTGAAGTGATGCCGCAAATCAGCGCCGCACGTATACATCTGGTACTGCCGAAAGAGTCAGCATTTGCAGATCGTGACCGCAAAGCTACAGCTTCGGTGATGTTGCAACTCTCCGGTGGACAGCGTCTGCCCAAGAGATCAGTCATTGCGATTCAGAATCTGGTTGCCGCCAGTGTGGCTGAGATGGACCAGAGTGATGTCACCGTTGTCGATGCATCAGGTTCACTACTCTCAGCCAACGAAAAAGAGGCTCCGATGAGCGAGGGTCAAACGCTGCAGGAGTATCAGGGTAAACTTGAGCAGCGCATGGAAGAGCGACTGACAGGTATGCTTGAGCAGATTGTTGGTGTAAGCCAGGCTGTTGTTCGTGTCTCAGCCGACATCAACCGCGAGTTTATCGAACAGAAAAACACCCGTTATAACCCTGATGAACAGGTACTGCGCAGTCGCAAGAGCATTTCGGAGAATCGCCAGTCCAATGAGGGTGCTGCCCTCGGCGTTCCCGGTCTGGCCTCTAATACCCCCGGTGCCAATCCGGCAACCGGCACTACAGGGGCACAACCCAGTGACAGCGCAAGCCGTAATGAGGATGTAAACAACTACGAAATCAGCACCATCAATGAGCATCGCATTGTGCCCTTTGGCAGCATCAACAAACTCTCCGTAGCCGTCATTGTCGGCGGTGCAACCCAGACCGGTGAAAATGGTGAAACGAGCTTCGCCCCACGCAGCAAAGAGGAGTTATCCAGCATCCAGGCGCTGGTTGAACGTGCCATGGGCTTCAATGAAGATCGTGGTGATTCAGTTGATGTGCAGAGCATGCCACTGATCGATATCTCCAGCGTTGTTGATGGTGAGGCGCTCGCCTCATCCGAAAACAGAGTCTTCTACATGCAGATTGTGCGCTACAGCCTTGCCGGGCTGGCGCTGTTACTGCTCGGATGGTTTGTACTCAGACCTCTTGCCCGCCGTATTCAGGAGTCTGCAGAGCAACAGCAGGCGGCCAGAAAAGGCCCTGAAGGTGTGCTTGGTCAGCATCAGCTGTCCGGCGAAGCCTATGCGCGTCTGGCCAATATGGAACAGGTCAGGCAGAGCGTGGTAACAGAGCCTGATCGAGCCAATAAAGTCATGCGCGAATGGGTGGATCCGGTATGAAGGGGAAAACTCAGCTAAGCGGTGAAGATAAAGCTGCCATTCTTCTGTTTGCCCTTGGGCCGGAAGCATCAGCTCCGCTTGTACAGCATATGGATGACAAAACACTCAGTCGTCTGGGCCGAAGAATGGCGGAACTGGGTAAGATTGATACAGAAGTTCTCGATGCTGTAACCAAAGAGTATCTGGAACTGCACCGCTCTGAAGATCCGCTCATGCGCTCCTCCCAGAAAGATGTCGTTTCACTGTTTCGTTATGCCATTGAACATGAGCGGGCAGACCGTCTTCTCAATGAACTCTCGGCACCCAAGTCGCTTGATATCTGGGAAAAACTTTCACGTCTGAAACCCGACATGATCGCCTCCTATATTAAGGATGAACATCCGCAGACGATCGCGCTGATTCTGGGCAACATCGACTCCTCGGTCGCCAGTCGTGTTATTGCACTGCTGCCGGAGGAGATGCAGCTCTCAGTGGTCATGCGCATGTCCAAGATTGAAAGTGTGCCCAGAGAGCTGGTTAAAGATATTGAGGAGACACTCGAGAAAGAGTTGGCGGATATGCAGGGTGACTCCGGCATCAGCTTTGATGGTATGATCAGTGTGGTGGATATTCTCAAAGGGCTGGAGAAAGAGGTGGCACGTCCGATTCTCGATCAGTTGCGCGATAAAGATGAGGATCTGTTTACCCAGGTGGACCGTATGCTGCTTGTCTTTGAAGATCTGAAAGATCTCTCCGACCGTGATATCCAGACCATTCTCAAACATATCTCCTCTGATGATCTGGTCAAAGCACTCAAGGGTGCCTCTGATGAAATTGGTGAGCGTTTCTTTGGCAATATGTCACAGCGTGCTGCTGAGATCATGCGCGAGGACATGGAGGTGATGGGGCCAATGAAGCTCTCGGATGTTGAAGAGGCTCAGCAGGGCGTACTCAAGGTGATCCGCAAGCTCGATGATGATGGTGCTATTGCACTCAGCACAGCCGATGACATGGTCTGATCCCCATGAATACGATCAATCCGCTCTCTTTCCGGGAAGAGATTAACCCGAACATCACCGACAAGGGGGCTTTCCCCTACAGAACAGTAACCGATACGGGTCGAGCTGCAGAGGCACAGCCGCTGGCTGGTGTTGATCGCATGAAGCAGCTGGAGAAGATGCTGCAGGAGGCGCAAGGCAGAGCTGAGGTGATCGAGAAAGAGGCCTATGACAACGCTTATCTCGCCGGAGAGAAGGCAGGCATGGCACTGGGACAGAAGAGGGCTGAACAACTCCTTGAATCGATTCAGGAGACACTCCAGGGCGCTGAAAAGTCGATTGATGAGGTCAAGTTGGCCTTTGCCGAAACAGCACTGGATGTTGCCCAGCATATTGCCGAGAAGATTATCGCTGAAACACTGGATACCGACAGATCAAAACTCTGGCAAATTGCAGAGCAGGCTGCAGAACATCTTCCCGACACCAGTGGACTTCGCATCGCTGTCGCACCCGCAGATCACGCCATCTTTAAACGGCTGCTCGATGAGAGCGAATTGATGGCCATACTTACCAGTGATGATGCCATTCAACCTGCAACATGCCGCATCATCTCCATTCAAGAGGATATCCTGATTGATCCTGTCGCTGCGGTAGCCAACTATATGGATCAGTTGCGCCCTGAACTGCTCACCGAAACAGTAGTTACACCGGAAAGCAACGATGGACCCCAAGCCTAAAACCTCCATACCACTCTGGGATAAAAAGCAGAGAGAAGAGGTTCTTTCTGAGCAGCAGTGCCACAATGTTTTCCCGGTGCGTGGCAAGGTCTACAAGGTGCTTGGCCCCATGCTTGAAGCGACCGGACTCAAATCAAGTGTCGGCCATGTCTGTGAAATCAACTGCGCTACCGGTCATACGCTTGAGGCTGAAGTGGTCGGATTTCGGGCCGAATATACCCTGCTGATGCCGGTAGGCCGAACTGTAGGCATTGCCCCGGGTGACCCGATTCGCCCCCTCTCAGGACTTCCCAGCATTCGCGTCGGCAATCATCTGCTGGGCCGCGTACTTGATGGCATGGGCAAACCGATGGATAACAAACCACTACCCGCTACAGGCAGAGTACGCAATATTCAGGGCATTAAACTCAACCCCTTTGATCGTCATATCATTGACAGGCCGATGCAGCTGGGAGTCAAGGCGATGGATGCCTGTCTGCCTATGGGCTGGGGCCAGCGCATGGGACTGTTTGCCGGAGCCGGTATCGGTAAAAGCTCGCTGATGGGCATGCTGGCCCGAAACTCGGATGCCGAAATCAATGTTATCGCCCTGATTGGCGAGCGCAGTCGTGAAGTGCGTGAGTTTCTTGATGTCTCACTCGGTGCTGAAGCGCTGCAAAACAGTGTCGTGGTGGTGGTCACCTCAGATATGCCGCCGGTACTCAGGGTAAGGGCTGCCTATATTGCCACCACCATTGCCGAGTCATTCCGGGAAGATGGCAAAGATGTCCTGCTGATGGTCGACAGTCTGACCCGTATTGCCCAGGCCCAGCGTGAGATCGGGCTGATGCTGGGTGAGCCACCAGCCAGTAAAGGTTATACACCGTCATGCTTTTCACTCATGGCTGAACTGCTTGAACGTTCTGGTCCGGGCGTCAAGAAGGGTGATATCAGTGCTTTTTATACGGTACTGATTGAAGGTGACGATCTGCAAGCAGACCCGGTTGCCGATGCCGCCATGGCCATTCTCGATGGCCATGTCATTCTGGATCGCAAACTTGCTGAGCAGGGGCACTTTCCTGCCATCAATGTATTAAGAAGTGTCAGCCGTCTGGATAACCAGCTACTGAGCAGCGTTCAGATGAAGGCTGTGCGTGCTTTCCGTAAGAAAATGTCCCAGTACGAGCATATGGAGGACATGATCTCTATCGGTGCTTATGAGTCGGGAACCAACCCGGAACTCGATCAGGTGATCGAAGTTATTCCAGCAATTCGCAGTTTTTTACAGCAGGAACTCAAATCTTCAAGCCGTCGTGAAGAATCGGCACAGGGATTGCTACAGCTGGTTAGTAGCATGACCAATGAGGAGAGCCTGAATGAAACTAGAAACGTCCAAACTTTTAACGCGGCTCAGCGAGCAAGAGCGCAATAAGGTTGAAACGCAACTGGCAGAGCTCAATGATCGCAAACATACGCTAGAACAGCAGTTCCTCAATTCTGAAGCACATATCAAGCAGTTGAACCAGCAGCGTGACCAGGCCATGCGTAAGCGTCACTCCGCATCGCTGCTGCAGGTCTTTGATACCGCATTTCGCGAGCAGCAGAACAGACTCACCTCAATCAAGGCTGGCATCAAAGCCATGGAAGTGGAGAAGAAGGATATATTCGAGCGGCTGGCCAAGGCCCAGCGCACCCACTACACCTACGACAGCATGCATCAGAAAGAGACAAAAAAACAGAACAGGAAGGATGACCTGAAAGCTCAGCGTCAGATGGATGATATGGTTGCATCCAGAAGATCCTCCTCATCGGTATGACACTATGACACCCCATAAACTATCTATTCGAATCTTTATCGTTATCGGCATTCTACTCGGCGGCAAGCTCGGCTTTACACTATGGCCTGCCACCTCAACTACCGATGCCGCCATCTACACAGCAACTGCATCTGAAACGACTGTGACACCAAGCATTCCTGCCAGCGGACCAGCTGAACAGCCAACGATCGACCAGTCGCTGGCCATGCTTGAGGCCTATATTATCCCCCGGGCTGAAGCAGCCGCTCCCGCTCAAGCCGCGAGAAGCGGCTCCTCTTCCCGTCACGATGATGAGACACTCTCTGAGCTAAGGTCCTACAAAGAGAACCTGGACAGCCGCGCCAAACAACTCGATGAGCGGGAAAAATCGATCAATGAGGCCGATGAGCAGGTACGGCGGAGAATCACCGAGCTGGAACAGCTTGAGACCAGCATCAAACAGCGCCTTGATGATGAGAAGAAGATCAAGAGCAAAAAGGTAAAACGACTGACGGCTGTATTTGAAGGCATGAAACCCGAGAAGGCGGCACCGGTGATTGCCAAGATGGAGCTTGCAGATGTTATCAAAGTATTTCTGCTCATGGATGAGAAGAAGGTAGGTAAGATTCTCTCGTTTATGCCGGCGGATAAGGCAGTGACCATCAGTCAGGCGCTGACCCGCCAGATCAGCACAGTAAAATGAGACACCTCGATTTGGCATTGATACTATTTCACCACTACACACAACAGTGAGCCTGAACCATGAAGAATAATAATATGCAATCGGTATTCAGTGACCGGCCGCTTTTCTACCATCACATGGAGTGGATCCTGATGCATCCACGTTTTGGTTTCCTGATGATGGCACTGATTGCACTCTCCTTCACCCATAGTCAAATTCTGGCTGCAGTTCTTTTTATATTCTTTGTCGGCGAGCTCTCCATGCGTCTTGCCATCATGATCAACAAACGCCAAACCAACCCCTATCGCTCCTCTCTGAATCAAAAAATTGACGCGCTCTTTTTAGTACTGGATGTCATCGGCATCCTCTCTCTGCTGATTACCGTATTTGATATCCCCATTGATGCCGAAAACGCTGCGGCAGCCCGTCTGATTCGTGCCTTCTACCTGCTGCGTACACTGCGCATGTTCCGCTATCTGGACCTGCAGAGTGCCATGTATTCACCGACCTATGGCATGTTGATCTCACTGATTATTCTGCTCTCGTTCTTTGCCGAAGACACCCTGATGTGGATTATCATTATCTTCTTCGCTGTCGAGCTGGCGATTCGCCTGCTGATTATGCGACACATGAATTATGAATCGCGAAAAGACAAAATAGCTGAATGGACTTACTGGTGGATCGATACCATTGCCACGATTGTGATGATCCCTGCCTTTGCCTTCATTCCTTATGGTGGCGCGCTACGTATGTTGCGACTGGTGCGCCTGTTGCGCCCGTGGATGGTCATTATCAGAAACCTCAAAGAGGTGATGCGCGAAGGTCAGTTCATGCAGGAGATCAATCTGATCGTGCTCTTGCTGGCTGTACTCTCCATCGGTGGCGGCGTTATCGGCCACTACTCCTTCCCTAATTTCGACTACAGCCAGGATGGCGTGGTCAATGCACAGGATCAAGGCATGTTTGCCCCCATCTGGTTCGCCTTCCGCATGTTTACCGATCCCGGCAATACCGTGACCTATCCCGAGGAGACCTCAATTGTCGTCTTCTCGGTACTGGCAGTCATCGTCGGCGTATTCATCTTCGCCTTCTTCATCGGTATCGGTGCCCACATCGTCTCCGGCCTGATGGCCAAACTACGTAACGAACGTCTGAACATTACCAACCACATGGTGATGCTGGGATGGTCTAAAGTTGCACCATTTATCGTTGAACAGCTGAAAGTCGTATCAGAACGCAACTTCTCCAAATTAAAACTGGTGATCCTCAACAACAGTGAAAAGATGCCTGATTCACTCATCGAACACAGCTGGGTATCCTACCGTTGGGGTGAAGTGGAAGAGACAAAATCGCTGCAGCGCATCAATCTGGGCCACGCCAGACAGGCGGTGATCAATCTTCCCGATGGTCACACTGGCGCTGATGATCTGGCCCATGCCACCTACTCCCTGATTGCCGTGCGCCGGGTCAATCCGGAAATTTATATCAATGTCTCCACGCCCGGCATGGCAACCCCGCATCTGGACTCTCATCAGCATATGTTGCAGGTGGGTTGGGATACGTCCGGCTTTTATAATAAACCGACCGTCGTCCTTTCACAGGCAGACGTTCGCGCCAATCTATTCCGCAACATTCTGGTCTATAAAGATTTTGATCAGGTGATGGAACGGTTGATGATCCCTGATCGCACAGAGGACTCCTCTCTGCAGATCTCTGAATGGGACGGCACACTGCAGCTTGAAGATGGTGAACTCACGCTTAGCCTGCCCGATAACAAGCAGTCGATGCCACTGAACAGGCTTGCTGCCCAGTTATTGATGCGCGGGGTTACACTCCTTGGCCTGACCGATGCATCGGGACGTGCACACCCGCTCTATAAGGCTGACGCACTAGAGCTGCCGATGCAGATCCCATCCATTCTGGGCATCTCCATCAGCCCTAATGCACTCTATTCTGAAACACTGTTTGCCATCAAACGCCTACATGACAGACCATGCCCGGTATTGGCTGAACCCCCTCAGGGACTGATCAAAACCAAACTCAAGAAAGATCTTAATCTTCTGATCACCGGATGGGTCGGCAGCCTGCCACTGCTGCTCAAACGCCTGCTCGATGATTTTGACAGCATCCATGTCACCCTGATTGATGATATGAGCAAAGAGGAGTGCGCAGATCAGTTGGCCTACCTGCAACGCCGCACCGGCAGTGATGATAATCAAATCAGTATTGATCTGGTTCGCTGGAATTATGCCAACATGAATTTCCTGCGCCCCTATGTGAAAGATGCCGATAAAATCCTGCTTTCACGTGCCCCTCATCTGAAAGCGCACCCCTATGCCAGTATCGCCACAGTACTCTCACATCTGGTCACTATCGTGAATGAGCTGGGTGTCCATCCTGATATCTACCCTGTGCTTGAGAATCGTGACCAGGCATTGCTACTGCAGGAGGAGCTGGAACGTTTCAATCTGCCACACGAGATTCACGTCACCGTGCCGAATGCCTTTTATGGCACCTATGTTGCACACACGAGTTACCACATGTATCGCTCTGAAAACCCTGCTGCTTATGAACTGCAGCGCACCCTGCGCCACACCATTGATGACCTGATGGGTGATGTCGGTGATGTTGATGAGATGGATATCCTGACCCTGACTGTGACTGCACCGCTGCCGGAAGATGCTGAAGCGCTGTTTGCCAGTCTGCTGGCTGATGGTTACGTCTGGATTGGCTATCGCCTGAAAGAGAGTTTTATATGGAATGATCCTCTGCAGAACACCATCCGCAAACTCTTCCCGCGTGAAGAGGACTACGCCTGTCTTCGTCAGCACCAGATCATTCTCAACCCATTCGGAAATCCGGTCTCCCGCTACTCATGGACCAAGTTCAATCATAACATTGCCGAACTGATTCTGATTGGTGAACACAAAGACGATTAACTAACCATGTTATCGCTACGTGCAAGCCACTTGCATTAAACTGCCCAACCCGTGGCCGCCAGTTGCAAAACTCGTGGCCACTTTTCATTCAATCACAACCTATAAACGCTAACTGAAGCAACTCATCGAATGTCCGCTTTCGGCGGCGGTCATTCAGCAACTACCAATGGATATAGCCAAAGTACCGCATACATTACGCCTAGCAACCTGAACCAAAATGGGTTTGTTCCAAAGAAATGATTTTTCATCTCTTCATTGCCACCCATGGGGGTGAGTTTAACATTTGCCAGTAAATATAGCCCATGAATCCAGCAACAGACAAAGGTCTGAAAATCAGAAAGAAGCTGATTGTTGCTCCGAATAGATTATGAACAACTGACTCTAACACCGTTAACTCCCCCTCCATTGAGAAAGAATTATAGCAAAATCTGAATGTCTGCTTTGGGTCTTCGGTTCAAACGGTCGGAAGCAGTCATTCGCGGTCAAATGTAATATAGAAATAACACCACCCCACTTATCGCCATTGCAGTGGTTAAATTTACCACCAACGAGATGAAGTCCGAGCCTTTTACGAACCATCCAGTTTTTATATAAACATCAAGAATCCCCATCAATGGGAAAGAATACATCAATCCTTCCGAGTACTCTTCTTTATAGAGAGTGTTCCGAGCGAAAAAATTAGAAAACAGAATAAAACCTAAAATCATTCGCAGCAATACAGATACAAATTCTCTATCATTTAATAGATTTGGGAGACTAGGGTTTAAGGGCAAAGCTATAGTTGCAAAGACGGCAAGAAATATAGCTAGAATTTTAAATGCTCTTGCATTTCTTCGTTCTTTTTCATCTTTAATACGATATGCCCGAACTTCATTGAAGCTTGGTCGGTATTCCAAGCCTGGCCGACAGGCCTCATATTTAAGAGCTAAGCTCACTGAATACATTAAGAGTGAAAATAAGAAAAAGTGGTAACTCATGATTTCACTGCGAACAGAACTACAAATTCAACGCTCAGGCTTTTGATTGTTTCTAACTTGTCCGTGCTGTTCATCCCCCGACTGTCATTATAGACAAGAAATATTAAACCGTAACATTAGATGAGGAATTATTCTTCCAACTCTCACTTGGAGGGCAAAGAAAGTGAATCCGAATGTCCGCTTTTGGCGCCGTTAGCAGACGTTCCCGGATGATCAAACTTTCCGGTATTCAGATAAACGACAGGATTCACATGCCTCGCAATGGGCAGCCTGGAGATAGTTTTTGATCAACATCTGAGGCTGGGAAAGATTGCCGCCGCCTCTGCGGCATAAGGAAAGTTTTTCCAGCAACAGGCAAACATTGCCCGGACAAAACTTCCACACCACACCTAAACATCTGTTTTTAAACAGTTTTCTATCTGGCCTCAAAAATGCTCAATGGTTGGCATGATCGAACAAATAAATGGAACCGGCCTATCCGGCATCTTAGGGAAATCAGGGAAGTCGGCAAAAGGTGGCCTCTTCGCCAAGCTGATGGCAATGCTGGATAAGCAGGGTCAGGGCAAAGGCAAAGGGCTGTTTACTGCCACGGAACCAGACGCGCTGGCACTCAAGAAAGGTAAGTTCGTAGCCAAAATGGCCGAACAGGATCCTCTCACTAAAAAGAAAGCAGCGGAAAGTGGCACACCTGTCGCCACTGTCCTGTTTGCAGGTGAAAAAGTTGAAGCTGCGACCAAACTTGTCAAAGGTGAGAAGGCAGAGTTCATCATCGGCAATCCGGAAGCATCGACTCAGAAGAAAAAAGGCGAGCAGACACAGTTCACCATTGGCAAGCCAGATGTTTCAGCCCAGCTGAGCAAAGGTGAGAAGGCAGAGTTCAGCATAGGTAAACCAGATGCATCGGCTCAGCTGAGCAAAGGTGAGAAGGCAGAGTTCACTATCGGCAAGCCAGATGCATCGGCTCAGCTGACCAAAGGTGAGAAGGCGGAGTTCAGCATCGCCAAGCCAGAGACATCGGCTCAGCTGAGCAAAGGTGAGAAGGCGGAGTTCAGCATCGCCAAGCCAGAGACATCGGCTCAGCTGAGCAAAGGTGAGAAGGCAGAGTTCAGCATCGCCAAACCAGAGACATCGGCTCAGCTTAGCAAAGGTGAGAAGGCGGAGTTCAGCATTGCCAAGCCAGAGGTAGCGGCCCAGCTGACAAAAGATCTGAACTCGGCAAAAGCGGAAGCGGCTGTTTCAGGTTTAATGAAAGATGGTCAGCTATCAAGGCAAAAAGCTGCCGCTAACGTTGCCGCAGGTAGTGATGCAAAAACCATCGCCACCAATGTAGCCACAGCAATGAAAACTGAGGCCAAAGAGCCAGCTTTAGGTAAAACTACGAATGGCGCTGCATTTGCTGCCGCTGTACAAAACCACATGCAGGGCAAAAATGCGCATGGACAGCCTCAACAGACCGCAGCTCAAGCCAGTGCTACCGCCACAGTTGCACAGAGCACCATATCCGACGCATCCACCTCTGATGCCGGTAACCACGCATCAGACAGGGGCGCGCAAGATGGCCGTGCCATGTCAGCCATGAGTGGCGACACCCGTTCCGGTGCAACCTCTTCAACTGGTAACACACAGTTTCAGAGCTACCTGACCGGCAAATCTGCCCCGGTCATGACCGTGTTTGACAGCATGCAACATATTGCCCAGTCAGCCAGCAATGGTCAGACAAAACTGGAAATTCAACTCGATCCCGCTCATCTCGGAAAAATTCAGATCACTCTGCAGACCGACGCCAGCAAACAGCTACAGGTTCATATGGTTGTCGATCAGGGCACCACTCGTGCAGCAATCGACCAGCAGTTGCCAGCCTTGAGGGCAGCCCTTGCACAGCAAGGCTTTGATCTATCCGGCTTCTCCATGGGCTCACAAAGTCAGGAGAGTGGTTTTGGCTCCGGAGAGAGTGGTTCCGGAAACACGTTTGCCAAAGCTGGTGAAAATAGCGACAAAGAGACCCAGACCGCCCAATCGATGCAGCAGTCAGTTCGCACCGCAGAAAGCGGCCTGAGCATTCGGGTTTAGGAGGATACTATGGCTTTAACAACAACAGATGCCTCAACCGTCAACACTGCAGCATATAAGGCTCCAGCCTCTAATAGCGATATCGGTCAGAAGGACATCTTCCTCAAACTTCTGGTTGCCCAGATGCAGTACCAGGATCCGATGAAACCGCAGGATGCCACGGCTATGTCGCAGCAGTTAGCGCAGTTTAATATGGTCGAACAACAGACCAGCACCAACAAACTGCTACAACAGCTGGTAGATGCCAACGGTAGTGGTAGCAGCGGCGCAGTAAGCACTGCAAGCGCGGCCGGTTATCTGGGACACACGGTAACTGTGGATCAGAGCACCATCAACTTCGACGGCGTAACTACGCAGAAATTTAATGTCGCTATGGATGCCACAGCCACTGATTCACTCGTCTTCATCTACGACACCAACGGCAACGTGGTTCGCACCATGCAGGGCAACCTGAATGCTGGCGACAACGCTCTCACCTGGGATGGCATGAGCGATTCCGGCGCGAAAGCCTCGGCAGGCAGCTATTTAATAGGTGTCAGTGCACTTGATGTTAGTGGCAACGAGGTTGGATCTTCAGTTCAACTTTCAGGTCTTGTTGAAGGCGTCCGGTTCGGCGCTGGTGGCACAGAATTAATCGTGGGTGGTAAAGCAGTACCGCTCGCAGACGTCATAGAACTCCGCATCTAAGCGGCAAAAAACAAAAGAATTAAAGGAGAAATAACATGGGTATTTATAATGCACTTTTCATCGGCGCCTCCGGTCTTTCATCATTCGGTGAGGCTGTACGTGTGGTTGGTGACAACATCGCCAACGTCAACTCACTCGGCTTTAAAAGTCAGAACGTAAACTTTTCGGATGTACTCTCACAAACCGTGGGTGTGACCCGATCCAACATCGCCAACCAGGTAGGTAACGGTGTACGTATCGGCTCGATCATTCGAGATCAGGCTCAGGGTTCGTTGCAGAACACCACCAGTCCGACCGATATGGCCATCAACGGTAACGGCCTGTTCGCCATGCGCGATCCGGCCACCGACTCACTGGTCTACTCACGTGCCGGCGCATTCATTCTCGATAAGGATTTTAATCTCATCAATGCGCAGGGTAATGTGGTGCAGGGTTTTGCCGTTGATGATGTGACCGGTCGAGCGATCGGTAATGTTACCGACATCACCTTCGCCAATCTGGCAGCTCAGGCTCAGGCAACTACGGGCGTTACTGCGGGTATCACACTCGATTCCAACTCCACGGTTCTGGCAACAGGAACAGTCTTCGACCCGGCCGATCCAGCCACATTCCACTATAAAGCCGAGGTGAATGTTTTTGATGCCCTCGGCCAGACACACCCAGTCAGTTTGCAGTTCACCAAGATGGGACTGGATGCAACCGGCAACATCGTCTGGGACTGGCACGCCTCTGTTGATGGTGGCGAACTCACCGTTGGTACCCCGGGCACGCCTACTGAGGTCAGTGCACCTACAGCTTCAACATTAGTAGCAGGAGCCTGGGTTCCAGGCACACAGTCCATCGTGTTTGGTTCAACCGGTGAACTGATAACAGAGGTCTCACCAAATCTAACGATCAGCTGGGCAAACGCAGCCCCAAGTGTAATCAGCATTAACTATGGTAATGCAACCACAACCGATGCGCAGGGCATTACCGGTACAGGTCTGGATGGCACTGTGCAGATGGCAGGTGCATTTGCTACCCGTCAGATGACCCGTGACGGTTTCCCTGCCGGCTTCCTGGATAAACTGGAGACCGACTCAGCCGGTAAAATCTTCGGCGTATTCACCAACGGTCAGCGCCGTGCCATCTATCAGGTTGCACTAGCCAAGTTCCCCAATGATGCGGTACTTAGCCACGTGGGTGCCAACCAGTTGGCTGAGACCATCTCATCGGGTTCACCTGTACTGAGTCTGCCCGGATCAGGTGGTATGGGAACCATCTCGCCATACGCACTTGAGCAGTCCAACGTGGATCTGGCCAATGAGTTCGTAAAACTGATCATTGTACAGCGTGGTTATGAGGCCAACTCAAAAACCATTCTCACCACGGATCAGATGCTCTCATCACTGATGCAGGTTAAGCGTTAATCGCTAAATAGCATCCTCAAAAAGGCAGGAGAGTTTCTCTCCTGCCTTTTTTATTGCCTGTTGAAATACTGGTCAAATGGCCTGTTTCGTGCTTGGCTCTCACTACTATTCATGCATACAAGGAGCCCCTGCTGAAACCTGCCGTCATCAAGCTGCCACTGCTGATCTGGATCATGTTTGCGGTTACCCTGACCGTAGCAGGGAACGTCGGTTTTTCCCCCGAATTTCTCAACAAGATAGCCCAACAGTTTGGCACTGAGGCCAAAACGCGGGTCATCAACTGGCAGGCACTGATTGAAGAACATACGGAGCAGAGTGACAGGCAGACGTTGCGCAAGGTAAACCGGTTCTTTAACCGCATCCGTTTTATCTCCGATGAACAGCACTGGGGAGATCGTGATTTCTGGGCTACACCGGTTGAGATGCTCTCAACCAATGGCGGTGATTGCGAAGATTTCTCCATCGCCAAATATTTCACGCTTCGTGAACTGGGCATCCCCGATGAAAAACTTCGTATCACCTATGTCACGGCAGTTGAACTGAATCAGGCGCACATGGTGCTGGCCTACTACGAAACCCCTGAAAGTGAACCCCTGATCCTCGATAATCTGATCGATAAAATAAAACCTGCTTCGCAACGTTCTGATCTGATTCCTGTCTACAGCTTTAACGGTAACTACCTCTGGATGTCCAAAGAGCGTGGCCGTGGCATTCTCGGTGGTTCACAGCGCATTAATCTCTGGCGCGACCTAAATATCCGCATCCGGCAGGAGCGGGAATACGGCCGCGATACTGAAACCAGTCCAACGCTACAAAGGAGTGTCCCATGACACTATCACGCCAACTTATCACACTGATTCTGACTGTATTTCTACTTATCTTCTCGGGAACCTTCTGGATAAGCGTGGAGAACACCCGCTCCTATCTGATGGATCAACTCGCCACTCAGACTCAGAACAGTGCCAGCTCACTGGGCGTTTCGCTGATTCCGCATATGAAGAAAAAGGATATCGCAACCATGAATACCATGGTCAATGCCCTGTTTGACAGTGGTTACTACCAGTCGCTCAGCATCACTTCAATCTCCGGAGAAGTTCTGATTCAGCGCCAGAACAACCGCATGATCGCCGGTGTCCCCGAGTGGTTTATCAACCGACTGCCTCTGCAGGCCGCTTCAGCAGAGACCATGATCACCACAGGCTGGAGTCAGGCAGGACGACTGCAGCTGGTCGCACATCCCGGTTTTGCCTATCAGAAGCTGTGGCAAACCACGCTTGAGATTTTCTGGTGGTCGATGATCGCTTTCATGATCGCCCTGATCGGCACGACTCTGATTCTCCGCACCATCCTGAAACCGCTGGATGATGTGGAGCGGCAAGCTGATGCCATATGTAATCGTGAATTCCCTATCGTAGAGCGGGTTCCCGGCACGCGCGAATTGCGACGTGTTGTCGAAGCGATGAATCGTTTATCAATCAAGGTGAAAAGCAGTATCAACAGCCTGACAGAGCGTGCCGAAATCATGCGCAGAGAGGCGAACTTCGATGATCTAACCGGATTGATGAACCGCCGGGGGTTCCTTGCTTCACTCGAACACAATCTCAAAGACAGGGAACATACAGGCTGCGGGGCACTGCTGTTGATCCGCCTTAGCCATTTCTCCGATTACAACAAACAGCACGGATTTCAGGGCGGTGATGATCTGTTGATTGCGGTAGCATCACTGATCAACACCCTCTCTGCCCCCTACCTCAATGCCACGACAGCGCGCAGCAAAGGCGCTGAATTCAGTGTGATGCTGCCAATGGCCATCACAGAAGACGCCGTCGAATTCGCAGAGCAGTGCAGCAGTGCTCTGACAGAGCTTTCAGCCTCGCTTGGTGTTGATGGCATCGCACATATCGGCCTGGTTCCCTTTCAACATGATGAGTCGATCCCTTCACTTCTCTCTCATGCTGATACAGCACTGGCATCGGCGCTGCACCAGGGGCTTAATAGCTATTTCTGTAGTGCCAACGATAGCGATGCTGGCAGTAGCCAAGCGTGGGAGAGACTGATCAACAGCGCTATGGAGAACAACACTATCCGCCTGTTAAGTCAGCCCATTATGAACAGTGATAACTCGCCTCTGTATCGGGAAACGGTGATCAGAATTCAGGATGAGGGTGGACAGGAGATTGCGCCGGGAACATTTGCCGCCATGGCGGATCGGCTGGCGCTCAACAGGGATCTGGATTGCCACGTGATTAAGCGGGTTACTGATCTGCTTGAATCAGGCAGACAGACCCAACCTCTGGCCATCAACCTCTCCACCCGCTCGGTACACCATCGTGCATTTATAGGCTGGCTTGAGTCACACCTGCAAGCGCACCCCACTGCAGCATCAAACATGCTTTTCGAGATCAGTGAACATGCCATGCTGGAGCGACTCGATATCAGCGAGCAGCTGATCGGTCTGATCCATGCTGCTGGCGGTAAAGTGGTGATGGAGCATTTCGGACGCAAACTCAGCGCCTTCCAGACCTTAAGTCAGCTGAAACTCGATTATATCAAACTCGATGGCAGTTATGTGCGCAATATCTCAGAGAACAGCGATAACCGATTCTTCCTGCAAACCATCATCGATATCGCACACGGCCTGGATATTCAGGTGATTGCTGAACATGTGGAGTCCGATGCAGATCGGGAGTCACTGCAGAGTCTCGGCATCAATGCCATGCAGGGTTACCTGTTTGAGGCACCAACAGCACTGGCATAGGGGCTCTCATGCAGATTCGATGGCATGGATCTGCGCGACAAGCATACGATTCACCGGTGTGGCGATGCCGTGTAGCTTACCAAGGCGCACAACAAGGCCATTGAGATACTCCACCTCGGTTGTATGACCCGCCTCAATATCCTGCCACATACTGGTTTTGACAGGCCCCATGGAGAGCGTCACATCGACATGGCCCTGAATATCCTCCTCACCAAGCTTGATCCCTTCAGCCTGAGCCACCGCCACCGTCTCCTGCATGGCAGCGCGCACAATAGAGAGCGTTTCGGGCTGCTCACACATCTGGCTGGCAAAGCGTCGGTTGATCGCAGTGATGGCATTAAAACCCGTATTCCAGAGCAATTTGCGCCACAGCATCAGCGCAGGATCAGCCTCCAGACGCGCAGGCACACCACCAGCCTTAAACTGCGCAATCAATTCAGGCAGAAACCGCTCCCCCGCACCTGCTTGCCACAATCCCAAGCGAACGCCTCCGGCTGCCGAGTGGATCACATGGCCCGGCGCTTCAAGCCTTGCACCAATAAAGGCCGTGCCGGCAGCTACCGCATGCTTCGGAAACCCTCTGGCGACCCAGTCCACGGCCTCCACACCATTCTGCAATGTGACAAGCAGCGTCTCAGCTCCGATTTTCCCGCTCAGACTTTCAAGCATCGGCATGAGCGCAGTCATTTTACAGCATAAGATCAACACATCCGTATCAGCAATTTCAGCGCCATGATCAATGGTCTCTACATGCAAGCGTACTGATTTCCCTTCTGATTCATGCAGCAGACCGTGCTGCTGCAGCGCATTCAGGTGAGCACCACGGGCCAGAAAACGCACACTGTTTCCAGCCTGTTGTAGCCGACTACCGTAGTGACAACCCACTGCCCCGGCTCCTGCAAAGACAACTCTCAAACTCCCTCCATGACTGTTTAATGAGATGTTGATTTATGGCATCATGCCAAAAATCAAGCCGCAGAAATAAAACGTCGTTTTGTTTCTGCTTACAAACCGGCCACTTGCGTTTTCGGTTTGGCGGTTCGTCCATGAACCGCACAGAATCGCTGAATTTATTCAGCGATTCCTTCTCAATCCGCCGCTATAATGCCGCACTGCAACGAGATTACACCACAGGAGCCCACCATGCCAAAAGATGCGATGAAAAAAGAAGCCTTAGAGTATCATCGCTCGCCCACTCCCGGAAAAATATGTGTAAAACCGACCAAACCGTGCCTGACCCAGCGTGATCTGGCGCTGGCCTATAGCCCGGGCGTGGCAGAACCCTGCCTGGCTATTGCAGATAACCCTGAACTGGCCGATGAGTATACATCGCGTGCCAACCTCGTTGGTGTGATCAGTAACGGCACCGCTGTACTGGGGCTGGGTAATATCGGCGCACTGGCCGGTAAACCGGTAATGGAAGGTAAGGGCGTACTGTTCAAACGTTTTGCTGATATCGATGTCTTCGATATTGAGCTGGATGAACTCGACCCACAGAAGTTTGTCGATACCGTGGCACGCATGGAGCCCACCTTCGGCGGCATCAACCTTGAAGATATCAAAGCACCTGAGTGTTTCATTATTGAAGAAGAGCTGAAGAAACGCATGAACATCCCTGTTCTGCATGATGATCAGCACGGCACAGCGGTAATCACTGCTGCCGCCTTCCTCAACGCCCTGATCCTGCAAAACAAAGCCATCGAAGATGTGAAGATCGTCTGCCTCGGTGCCGGCGCTGCCGGTTTTGCCTGCATGAAGCTGATCGAGCAGCTCGGTGCCAAACGCGAAAACATCCTCTTTCTCGATCGTAAAGGTGTCATCACTAAAGACCGTGACGAAGATCTACCGCCGCACAAAGCCTATTTCGCTTCAGAACGGGCCGAGCGCACACTGGAAGAGGCGATGAGTGGTGCCGATGCCTTTGTCGGCCTCTCACAGGGCAATATGGTGACGGTTGAAATGCTTCAGTCGATGGCCGCCAAACCGATTGTATTTGCCATGGCCAATCCCGATCCTGAGATTGATTACGATCTTGCCATGAGTGCCCGCAAAGATCTGATTATGGCCACCGGCCGCTCCGATCATCCGAATCAGGTGAATAATGTACTGGGTTTCCCTTTCCTCTTCCGTGGCGCACTGGATGCCAGAGCCACCGCTTTTAACGAAGAGATGAAGATGGCAGCCGTGCGTGCGCTGGCTGATCTTGCCCGTCAGGATGTGCCTGCATCCGTGCTTAAAGCTTATGGTGTCAAAGAGCTACGCTTTGGCCCTGAATATATTCTTCCCAAGCCGTTTGATCCCCGCCTGATCGAAGTCGTGCCTGTCGCAGTGGCCCTGGCAGCCACCGAAACCGGTGTGGCCCGCAAGCCGCTGACAGATCCGGCAGCTTATGCCCAGGAGCTGGCTGGCCGCATTGACTCTTCACGCCTGTTTATGCGTATGATTATGGATAAAGCCAGAGCCAACCCACTTCGTCTTGTCCTGCCTGAAGGCGAAGATGAGACCATCGTACGCGCGGCTATTGAGATGCAAGAGCTTGGCATCGCCACGCCGATTCTGATTGGTCGTAAAACACAGATGGATGCGCTCTGCCAGCATGCGCAGCTCGATCTCGATGGCATTGAGGTGATCGATCCTCTTGTTGAGGATGCCCGCTTCTCAAATCTTGCTGATGCCTACTATTTTGATCGCAAACGCCACGGCATTCTTCATGATGATGCAGCCATAACACTACGTGGTGATATCAACATCTTCGGCTCCATGCTGGTGCGTCAGGGTTTTGCAGACGGCATGCTCTCCGGTCGTACTGCCCACTACCCTGCGGTACTGCGCCCGCTGCTGAAGGTGCTCGGGCACGACACCACAGGTCACCATCATCATGTCTATGGCATGTATATCATGATCATGGAGAACGGTGCCTACTTCATGGCTGACTGCACGGTCAATGTGGATATGGATGCCGAACAGCTGGCCAGACTCGCCGAACTGGCCGCTGAAACCGCGGTTTCTCTGGGCTGTGAGGCGCGCGTCGGCATGCTCTCATTCTCCAACTTCGGCAGTGCTGAACATCCCGAAACCCTCAAGGTTGCAGAGGCCACGCGCATTCTACATGAGCGCTGCCCTGATCTGGTTGTTGATGGTGAAATGCAGGCTGATACCGCTGTTAATGCAGCGATTATGAAACATTATCCGTTCAGCAAACTTAAAGAACCAGCCAATATTCTGGTATTCCCGACCATGCAGGCAGGTAATATCTCCTATAAACTGCTACGAGAACTTGGTGGCGGTACCGCTATCGGCCCTATCCTGCTTGGCCTGCCCTATCAGGCGCATGTACTGCAGACCGGTGCCAGCGTGGATGATATTGTCCATATGGCTGCAATCGCCGCCGCCCGCGAAGCTGACGACGCTTAAGCGGCTCAGTAACAACCACATAAAAAAGGCGACCCAACGCAAGATGTGGTCGCCTTTTTTATTCAGTGCAGAAGCTTAGCGAATAGCTGCTAACGGCCACAAGCGGACGTTCCATATCAGAGGACTTTATCTAATGAATTCGGTAAGGTTTTGTGATGATTAAAAGTGAAATAGTTGCCGAATCTAAAGAGATAGCAAGTTGGCTTCATAATAAGATTGATGGTTTATCAGTACCTGGGCATGAGAAAGGCAGAGCTTCCGCGAGCTGTTTTGATGTTGTCTTTGAACACCAGCAGGCTTTCACAATCCTGATTGATAATAAGCTGTACGGGTCGGCCTTTGTGCTGGCTCGATCTGCATTTGAAGCATACATCAGGGGAATATGGCTAAATAAATGTGCTTCTGATGACCAGTTTAGAAAGTTTATGAATGAAACACTAAATCCCAGTTTGGGTAAGTTAATATCAGATGTTGAGGAACTGGATGGTTATTCTGAAGGCGTGCTATCAACTGTAAAAGCTTCAGGTTGGTCATTGTTATGCAGCTTTACTCACTCAGGCTTCAACCAACTATCCCGGCGAGTGACTGATGAATATATAGAGCCAAATTATAGTGACAATGACGTCATCCAAATTGCAGGGTTTGTGAATTCAATGGCCCTACTTGCAGGAGTGGAGGTAGCTATCTTGACTGGTAATACTAAGCTTCCAGTGGAGTTTGTGGATAAGATGGATCAATATGTTGCCAACTCAATAAAAAGTACGGAGTGCTAGATTTATAATGCTTTGAATGACCGCTTGTGGCCGGAAGCAGACTCTCATTTAGGTGAGTGTAGACCATTTTTGCTGATGTGCCCTTCTCATCTAACACACAAAAAAAGCGGCCCATCACAAGATGTGGCCGCTTTATTATAAATGCTTAGTTAGATATTCAGCCGCGAGGCAGGAATGAGCGGGGGTTGATCAGTTTGCCATGACGGCGCACTTCGTAATGCAGGTGCGGGCCAGTGGAGTGACCAGTGGAGCCGATACGTCCGAGCAGATGACTATGCTCTACCACATCGCCGATCTTGACCGACAAGCTACCCATATGACCATACCGTGTTTTGTAACCGTGACCATGTTCAATATCCACCACATAACCGAAATCGGGCATTTTACCGGCAAAGGTCACAACGCCACGGCTGGCTGCCAGAATCGGAGCGCCGTAACGGTTGGCAATATCCACGCCATAGTGCTTTGAAGGGTTACCACTGAACGGATTGATACGTGGCCCGAAATGGGAGCTGATCCAGCCACCTTCGGTTGGCCATGCATGCGGGCGGGCACTCTGTGCGTCACGTTTCTTCTCAAGCATATAATCTACAGCGGTAAGCTGGGCACCAAGCTGGCTCAGACGGCCATCAAGTTGTGCCATCGTTTCGTGCAAACCTGCTTCGATATTTAGCGATTCAGACTTCTGCTCGCGGGGGCCGCCAAAAGCGGGCTCAAGTCCAAAATCAAATTCGGATTTGTCGAGGGAGGCAACATCCACAAGTTTGCTGCCCAACTGATCAAGACGGGAGATGCGTGCCTGCATCTGGCCCAAGGTGCGCGCGTAGACAGCCATCTTCTGCTGATCGGCATCCAGCTTCAACTGCAGAGAGGCCAGCTCCTGCGCTTTGTTTAACTGCGCATAATCGAGTGCCACCTGTGTCTGTTTAAGGGCAAGTTTCAACTGAGATGTTTGCGAAAGGCTATAAGCACCCCAGCCACCAAACAGCAGTGCAGCAGAGATCAGAGAGATTCCCGCCACAGCAACCTTACGGCTGAACACAACACCAAAGATCCGACCTGTCGAAGAGGCGGAGAAGACCAGCTGTTTTTTCAGTTTTTGCAAAAAGCCCCCATGCTTTACCAACTTACCTGTAGTGCCGCCCTTCAACGACCAGTCAACTAAAATGCTCTAATTGACTGTCTCAGTTAAGCTTTTATCCTTGGCCGATGAATCCATCGATTTCACCCGGCAAAGAGATATTTATTCAACGCCACTGCATGCAACAACTACTTCATCAGGCCCTTGTTTCAGACCCGAAACCGTGTTGCGGCTTGCTTGCAGGCGGCGAGAATATGATAGAATCGGCCCTTCCTGTCACGAATTTTGTAAATAGTGATGTCCACAAATTGACACATGGCACAGACAGCGACCACCAGAGCAGAGGTATTTATCTCTCATCCAGCCCCGACAGTCAGCCTGATGTGCAGTTAATTGAAGCGCTAAGCAAGCTGTGTGAATCACAGCTGGGCGGTGCTCCAGACTACTGTCTACTGCTCGATCTTGGTCACCAGGGCCGTATGGATGCACTGCTTTTTTCTGATCAGGCGCTTACTCAACCTCAGCCGCTGAATATGCTGGAAGAGAGCGACCTGTACCCACAATCTTCAAACCGCTAAGCTTTCGCCCATGCGTATCTGTCATATCGGACTGAATCATAAAACTGCCCCCGTCGCCTTGCGGGAGAGGCTGGCTGTTTCCGAAGCCGACATTGCCGAGATTCTTAAGCAGCGCATTGCTCATCCGGCCATTCGCGAAGCAGCACTGCTATCCACCTGCAACCGTGTTGAGATGACCGTGGTAACCCACGATCCCGATGCCGCCATTGCTGCTGTGCATGAGTGGTTTGCTGAAAAAGCCAAGATGAGTCTGGAGCAGGTGTGTGAGCACCTCTACTCCTACACCACCGATGAGGCGATCCGGCATCTCTTCTGTGTCGCTTCAGGACTGGATTCACTGGTACTCGGTGAGCCGCAGATTCTCGGGCAGGTTAAAACCTCCTATGAGCACGCGCTGACATCCAATTCTGCAGGTCATGTCCTGCACAGGTTGTATCAATCGACATTTGCAGCGGCCAAACGGGCCCGCAGTGAAACTGAGATCGGTAAGCAGGCGGTTAATATCTCTTCCTGTGCGGTTGAGCTGGCCCGCCACATCTTTGGCGACTTGGCGGGCAAAACAGTACTGCTTATGGGCGCAGGCGAGATGGCTGAGCTTGCTGCCCGCCACCTCAGAGGTAATGGCTGCTCAGATATTCTGGTTGCCAACCGCACCCTGGAACGCGCCCAGAATCTGGCGATGGAGTTTGAGGGGCATGCCCTGACACTCGATCAGATCCCTGATTATCTCGATGCCGCCGATATTGTGCTCTCCAGTACCGGTGCCAGCACCTTTGTGCTGCTGCCTGAAACCGTTCAGAAGGCGATGAAAAAACGTAAAGGGCGTCCGATGTTTCTGGTCGATATTGCTGTGCCGCGTGATATCGATCCGCGCATTGGTGATATTGATGGTGCCTACCTCTACGATATTGATGACCTGCAACAGGTTGTGCAGGGCAATGTTGAACACCGTCAGCATGAGGCCGAACAGGCACGTGAAATCATTGAGGAGGAGGCACTCTCTTTCCTCTCCTGGCTGAAATCTCTTGAATCGGTTCCACTGATCCGCTCCATCCAGCAGCAGATGGAACTGCGCCGCCGCGAAGAGATGGAGAAAGCGCTGCGTTATATGAAAGATCTTGATGCTTCACAGATCGAAGCGGTGGAGCGCTTCAGTAAAGCGCTGATGAAGCGCTACATGCATCCAACCCTGCAGACGCTGAAAGTGCTTCCCGATGATATTGAAGGCGATCTGCTGATGGGCGCGGCCAAACGGCTATTTGACCTTGAATTAACACCATCCACACTCACCCACACAAAGGGGAAGAATGAACAATCGTCTGGATAATATCCTTCACCGTCGCGAAGAGATCGGCATCCTGCTCTCCGACCCTGACGTCACATCTGATAACAAACGATTCATTAAGCTCTCCCGCGAATACTCCGAAATCGAACCCGTTGCAGATGAAGCAGCGCACTACCTGCAGCTGGCACAACAGCTTGCCGATAACCGCGAGATGATCGCAGATGCCGAGTGCGACCCTGAGCTCAAAGCACTGGCTGAAGAAGAGATTCTTGAGATAAAAAGTGCCATGCAAGAGAGCGATGAGAAGCTCTCCATTCTGCTGCTTCCTAAAGATCCGAATGATGCCCGCGATATTATTCTCGAGGTCAGGGCCGGTACCGGCGGTGATGAAGCTGCCCTGTTTGCCGGCAGCCTGTTCCGTATGTACAGCCGCTATGCAGAATCACAGGGTTTCAAGGTGGAGGTTCTCTCCGCCAGTGAGTCGGAGGTCGGTGGTTATAAAGAGATCGTCGCGCAGATTACCGGTGATGGTGTTTTCTCCCGTTTCAAATTCGAATCCGGCGTGCACCGCGTTCAGCGTGTGCCGGAAACCGAGTCCGGTGGCCGCATTCACACCTCTGCCTGCACGGTTGCTATTCTGCCTGTTGCTGAAGAGGTGGAGATCAACATTCGCCCTGAAGATATCCGTATTGATGTATATCGCGCCTCCGGTGCCGGTGGTCAGCATGTTAATAAAACCGAGTCAGCCGTGCGTATCACCCACGCACCCTCAGGCATCGTAGTCACCTGTCAGGATCAGGCCAGCCAGCATAAAAACAAAGCCCAGGCGATGAAAGTGCTGAAGGCACGCATCTATGACAAAGAGCAGTCCGAAGTCGATAACGAACGGGCTGAGGCACGCAAGGGTATGGTCGGTTCCGGTGATCGCTCAGAACGCATCCGCACCTATAACTTCCCGCAAGGTCGTGTTACCGACCACCGCATCAATCTCACCCTCTATAAACTGGATCAGATTATCGGTGGTGAAATGGGTGAGTTAATCGATGCCATCCTCACCTACCATCAGGCGGAACTGCTCGCAGCTCAGGGTTCATAAGCCGTTGAACATCCGCGAGATGATTCTGCTGGCGGCCAGTCAGCTTGCAGAGGCAGGCTGTGAATCGGCAAGGGTGGATGCTGAGATTCTGCTGATGCACGTCTGGCAGACCAGTCGTACCGATCTGATCATCCGCGCCATGGATGAAGTCCCGGAAGATATCCAGCAGGCCTTCCAGATGCTGATCAAACGCCGTGAGAGACGCGAGCCGGTGGCGTATATCATCGGAGAAAAAGAGTTCTGGTCGCGCCCGTTTATGGTTAGCCCGGATGTGCTGATCCCCCGTCCTGAAACCGAGCACCTGATCGAAATGGTGCTGGAACAGTTCCCGGATAGAAATGGCAGTTACCAATTCTGTGATATCGGCACCGGTTCCGGCTGTATTGCCATCACGCTGGCCTGCGAGTTTCCCCAGGCACATATTATCGCCACCGACATATCCGAAGGCGCCCTGGCCATAGCCCGCAGCAATGCGGAGAGTCTGAATGTCTCAGACCGTATCACCTTTCGCCACGGCGACATGCTGCAACCACTCAAAGAGAGTGATGGGCCTTTTGATGCGATCATCTCCAACCCGCCCTATGTGGCAAAACATGAGATGGATGATCTTGCAGCGGAACTGGATTTTGAGCCGCGCGGCGCACTGACTGATGAAGCCAATGGCCTGCAGTTTATAGAGATCATTCTAAATGAAGGCGTTAAACGCGTGAAACCTGAAGGGCTGATCATGGTCGAAACAGGCCCCTGTGGCCTCCCTGAAACGCCTGCTCAACTGACCATGAAAAAGGAGATCATTGATCTTGCCGGCCACCTGCGTGGCGGAATCTATCAAGCCGGGTAAAGTGAACAGTTATTGGCAGTGAGTGGCGCATCAAAAACTCCCACTCAGTCGATATTTACCTGTGATCACTGCCTCGATCATCGGCCTGCTGAGCTTTACTTTCAGGTGATGAAATTTTTTTAGTGTTTGCAGTCTGTGCCTCAAACAGAGGCCTTGGAAATGGGTATGCGATACTTTTTTTCATCTCTTCACTCCTGATCCTTTCAATAGTTCCCTCTGCCTCTTCGGCTTCAGCGTGGTGAGAATTCTATAACAGTAAGTATCAAGAAATGTGTGAACTATTTAACAATCTAAAAACTCTGTTTTGGTATTTCACTGTTGTTGAAAACAGGGCCTGAGACTACGAGAAAAATTAGTGACGGATCAGATTAAGCTGAACAGCCTCATAAACCGCTTCGCCGCGTGACTGAACATCAAGTTTTTTATAGATACGTTTACCGTAGGTTTTTGCTGTAGATGTGGTGAAGGAGAGCGCTTTTCCGATCTCGGTATAACTGCAACCCTTATAGAGCAGCTGCAGCACATCCTGCTCCCGTTCAGTGAGCCCCAGCCTGGCTGCAAGTCGGCTATCAAACGGCTTAGTCTCCACCTCTGCAGTTAACACCTTCTCTACACAGTTCAGAAGCTCCTCGATATGTACAGGTTTCTGCAGATAGTCAGATGCATTCGAGCGCAGTGCCTGCACGGCAGAATCGGTACTTGGGTAGGAGGTCATAATCACCACCGGAGTATCCGGTGACACTGAACGGATATACTCAGCTATATCAAATCCGGTATAGGTAGAATCGACAAAAACCAGATCCATCAATACCAGCGCAAAACTGTCAGCATCCATGGCCTCTCTGGCTGTGTCGAAATCAGATGCAACCACGGTGGGATAGTCATGGGCATTCAACGCATATTCAAGGAATATACGTGTCACCTCATCATCATCGACAATAAGAACCTTCTTGCCGACCCATTTCACTTTAAACCCTGCCATGCCGGAAATCCCCGTCTCATCTCCCTGTGACTGTAGCACAGAAGCAAGCATATACTATGAAAAAACCTTCTGCACAAAAAAAGAGCCACCCCGGAGGGCAGCCCTTTTATCATCTTCAGCGTCCTTATGGGTGGAGATCAGCCGCAGCTCTCATCTCCACTATGCACATGGCCATGCTCCAACTCTTCGGCACTTGCATCGCGCACCTCTTCAACAGTCACATCAAAATGCAGACGTTCACCAGCCAGTGGATGATTGCCATCAACAGTGACCTTATCACCATCTACCCCTGCAATACGCACCACCTGAACACCTTCGGAGGTTTGTGCCTGAAACTGCATACCCACCTCAATCTTCTCTACACCCTGGAACATCTCAGCAGGTACAACTTCAGTCAGTGCAGCATTATATTCGCCGTAGGCATCTGCAGCCTCAATGGTTACCTGCAGCGCATCGCCTGCGCCTTTGCCATCCAGCGCAGACTCCAGTCCCGGAATAATATTCTCAGCACCATGCAGATAGACCATCGGTGCCCCACCACTGGATGAGTCGATAGTCTCTCCGGCATCATTGGTTAGCGTATATTGAAATGAAGCGACTTTGTTGTTGCTGATCTGCATGTTGATCTCCTTGCTTGTAAAACCGGTTGCATCTGCCACCAGCCCCATTTTAGGGGCGCGACCCTACGCGAAGCACAATGACATTCAAGGTCAGCTGTTGGACGGTTCAGTGTAAAGCAGTGGAAACTGATCCTGATGCATGCCTAAAACCTGCAACTCTTCGAGCAGATGTTTTCTGGTTAGCGGTATCTCAGTGAGGAACTGTTTTTTGCCATCACGGTGGGCAAGTCGTGCGAAGATACCAATCGCTTTGATATGGCGCTGCAGTGCTGTCATGCGCAATTTCTGGTGCCAGTCGTCAAAACCGGAGAATCCGGCAGCCAAAGAGTGCGGCAGATGATCGAAGAAATAACGGCTCCAGACTCTGCGTTGTGGTTCAGGATAATCCTGATAACAGTCATAAAGCAGTGAGGCCAGATCGTAGCTCACAGGCCCCATGACGGCGTCCTGATAATCAATCATGCCCAGTGGCAGCTCACCGGCGGGAAGCATCAGATTGCGGCTATGGTAATCCAGATGCACCGGCACCTGCGGCAGCGCTGCAATGATCGTCACGGTATCGGCCAAAGCGTTATGAAACTGCTGCCGCTGATCCTTTGTCGGTTCAAGGCCTGCGACCTTTGGCAGGTACCAGTCGAGATAGAGATCACATTCACGTCGCATTCTCGCTATATCAAAAAACGGCAGATCCATTTCAGGGGCAGAGGCTTGCAGAAGATGCAGCTGCCGCAGCCCATCCTTAAACAGTGGTTCCAGATCAGATTTTGTCTCACAGCAACCTGCCCACGTCAGATCCCCAAAATCTTCCATCAGCAGGAATCCCTGGGAAAGATCCTCAGCAAACATCTTGGACACACGAATATCGGCACGCACAAACCAGCTGCGTACCGCCAGAAACAGGGAGACATCTTCATGCGGAGGTGGTGCATCCATCAACACATAGTGGCGCTGACTATCCTCTACCCGGAAATAGCGGCGAAACGATGCATCACCGGCTAAGGGTACGATCTGATATTCACGACCCAGAACGTGCTCTAACCAACCCTTTCGTTGTGATTCTCTATCCGCCATCACGAACCAGCAGGCCTCTGATCTTCATCTTCTCCTGAATGTTACGCACCGCATCTTTGGCCAGATCTTTGTTCGTATAAGGGCCGGCATAAACCCTGAACCACTGGCCACGACCAGGCAGATTGACGCTGTGTACAAAAGCGGTGAAGCCGGCCTTCATCAGCTTTAACTGCAGTGATGTTGCATCACTCCTTGTTTGAAACGAACCCAGCTGAACACGGTAAGTGATATGATCGCTGGCAGCGGCATCAATGACCGAAGTCGCAGGAGCCTGTTCAGGCGCTTCAACCTCAAGTGTCTGCCCCATAGGCCTTGCCGCAGCCGGAGTTGAATCAGGAACTGAAGAGGGGGTTACCGACTGTTCGGGCAGCTCCTGATAAAACTTCAACTCACCGACTTTGGTGTGAGCGCTGGCTCCCGCCTTGGTTTTCCACTGCTCAACCAGATCCTGCAAAGTCTCGATTTTTGCCTGCAGCACTGCTGTTTCTGAGTCCTTCTTCTCCAGCTCACTGCGTACTTTGTTGAGATCAGAACGCGAGATGCCATCTGAAACAGGCTGCGCCTGATTGCCTCCCAACCAGAAACCCGCTGCAAAGCAGAGTCCGGCAATGATAACAATGCCCAGAACAGAGAGTATCGAACCACTCTCTTTTTTCTTTTCCGAACGTGCCGGTGCAACCACCTTGGCAAAATCACGAGCCATTAATGGCCCCTATGATGATTCATCAACAGATTCACATGCGATCCGGAGCGGAAACACCGAGTACCGCTAAGCCATTGCGAATCACCTGCGCAACCGCTTTGGCCAGCAGCAGGCGTGCTGCAGTCAATGTTGCATCCTCGGTAACCACACGATGTTTGTGGTAGAAGCTGTGGAAATCTGCCGCCAGACGCATGGTGAAGGTTGCAATCCGGTAGGCCTCCAGCTTATCCGCCGCTTTTTTCAGCGCTTCGGGGTAAGCCAGAAGATGGGCTATCAGGCGCTGCTCCTCATGTGAGGTGAGCACGGAAACGTCCACATCCTGCACATCACCGAGCACAACGCCCTCCTCCTCAGCCTTACGCAAAATGGCGCAGACACGGGCATAGGCGTACTGAACATAATAGACAGGGTTTTCATCATTCTTCTTCTTGGCCACCTCAAGATCAAAATCGAGCTGACTCTCCACCCTGCGGGTCATAAAGTTGAAACGAACAGCATCCGCACCCACTTCATCCACCACTTCACGCAGCGTTACAAAGGTTCCTGAACGTTTGGACATACGCACCGGTTTACCATCACGGGTCAAATTTACCATCTGAACCAGCAGCACATCCGGCTGGGCTTCAAGCCCTGTTAGCGCCTTCATCGCCGCCTGAACACGGGTGACATAACCACCATGATCAGCGCCCCAAACGTCGATCATACGCCCAAATCCGCGCTGAAATTTATCAACGTGGTAAGCGATATCGGCAGCGAAATAGGTAGGCGTGCCATCCTGTTTGGCCAGTGGCCGATCTACGTCATCACCAAAATCGGTCGTTCTGAACAGCAGCTGCTCTACCGGCTGGTAATCAGTGACCTCTTTACCTTTTGGTGGCGGCAAAGTGCCGGGATAGACAATGCCATCAGCTTTGAGCTTCTCGATCAGCTCAAGAACACGGCCGGACTCATGCAGATCGCTCTCGGGAAAGTAGAGATCAAATGCGATATTCAGTGCACCAAGATCTTCACGGATCATCGCCATATTGGCAGCTACAGATTCGCGACCAAGCAGTTTTTCCCGCGCCTCATCATCCATGGCGATCAAGGCATGAAAATCGATATGTTCGAGAATATCTTTGGCAATTTCGATGACGTAGGCACCGGGATAGGCTGATTCAGGCAACTCAATCGTTTCACCCTGCAACTCGCGCATGCGCAGCCAGACTGACTCGGCCAGCACACCTATCTGGGCACCGGCATCGTTGATATAATATTCGCGATGCACATCGCGACCGCACATGGCCAGCAGGCGACCCAGCACATCACCGACAACCGCACCACGGGCATGCCCCACATGCATAGGTCCAGTGGGATTGGCCGAGACAAACTCGAGATTCACCTTCTCTGCCTTCTCATCAAGCGGCACACGGCCATAATCATCACCAGCGATCAGGATCGTTTTCAGGATGCCCGCTTCACTCGCCTGCTTCAGACGGATATTGATAAAACCGGGACCTGCGATTTCAGCAGATTCAACGGCATCCGGCCACACGACCAGTTCAAGAATCGATGCTGCGATCTGTTGCGGGCTTCGCTTAAGCAGGCGCGCCAGCGGCATCGCCGCATTGGTCGCATAATCGCCATGTTCTCTGCTCTTGGTGCGTGTCAGTTGAACCTGTGGCGCTTCAGCACCCTCTATATCCTTGAGCAACAGTTCTAACGCCTGCTGCAATGCCTGTTCTAAAGCCTGTTTCACCATGCCTCCGGTCTTATCGAGTGATCACTCAGATAACGTCGGCGCATCTTAACCGCCCAGCCGATCTTTTTCACGGGATTAGGAGAGCTTTGTGCTATTAATGCTGGCAGCCGGGACAATAAAATGTGCTTCGACCAGCTTGAACCATTCGTTTAATCTGTTTATCACAGCGCAAACAGGCCTTCCCTTCCCGACCATAGACCTGAAAGCTATGCGCAAAATAACCCGGTTTGCCATCGGCTTTAACAAAATCACTGATCGTACTGCCACCTGCTACGATGGCCTCGGCCAACACCTGCTTGATCGAATCCGTTAACAAAGCCAATCTTTTTTTCGAGATTCTGCCTGCGGCTCTGGAAGGATGAATACCCGCCCGAAGCAGTGATTCGGCGGCATAGATGTTACCAACACCAACCACATTGGCGGCATCCATAATGACTGTTTTGATCGGAGCCTTGCGGCCGTGACAAATGGCAGCGAGATGATTGCTATCAAAATCTACGCTTAGTGGCTCTGGCCCCAACCTGGCAAACCACGGATGTGAAAGCAGCTGATCTGCATGGATCAGCCCCGCATAACCAAAGCGTCTTGCATCACGATAGCGCAGACTCTGGCCATCAGTGAGATCAATACGCACATGTTCATGGGATCCCTTCTCACTTGCTGTTGATAACATATGAAACTGACCGGTCATGCCCAAATGCCAGACCAGCAGCTGATCACTATCCAGTTGAAATAGCAGATACTTCGATCTTCTCGCAACCGCTGTGATGCGCTGTCCAACCAATCCAGAGAGATCAGGCAATGTATAGCGAAGCTGCTGACGAAAACAGGTTACAGCACTGATTGTTCGATTCATTAACAGGGGTTCAAGTCCGGTTCGGACTGTTTCAACTTCAGGGAGTTCAGGCATATCTACTTCTGATTAAATAGCTCATAAATATTATTCCATACAAAAAAACCATCCTAGATTAGATATGTAATCTAGGATGGTTGCAGCGTACCATGACAAAACTGCCATGTATCAATTAAATCAAACGATCAGTTATTAAACAATCCAGTTTTATGTTTCACTGCTGCTTCTGTTAACTTAACCCGTTTTACAACCTGACTTTCATTAAACAAAATAGTCAGCTGTTTTTTCGTTCCACTTGCTGTACCACCAAAAGAACCAACAATTGGCACATAGCTTATGGCATCAGCACTTGTGTTTTCAAACTCATATGTCCAAATCTCCAGACCATCACCTGTAAAGCTTGTGCTGGTAGCTGCTCCATATTGTGCCTGAACCTCTGCCGCCGTGGTGGTTCCTTCAATTATTTTATTTGAAACAGTTTGCTTTGTTTCATCTCTAAGAGCTTCGTTACCACTTGATGCGCACCCTGCCAAGAGCCCCAACCCAAGAGCAATAGCCGCTATTTTCATGCTGACTTTCATTTATCTCCCTCCTAATTCATTAGAAAATCGCTCTGCCGAGCAGAGCGATTTACCTTAGTAAAGCAGATAATATTCAATCCGCAAGCTGCTTATGAAATTAAGAAGGAAGACGTCTGACCAGGCCTTTGCTTGAGACAATGCGATCAATGAACAGCACACCATCAAGGTGATCAATCTCATGCTGGATCACCCGAGCTTCAAAACCGGTCGCCTCAAGGTTTTGCCGATTGCCGTGCAGATCATTGTAACTGAGCATGATATTTTTTGCCCTCGGCACCATGCCAACCCAGTCGGGAACAGAGAGGCAGCCTTCGCGCCCCAGTGATTCACCCTCTCTGGATTCAATCTGTGGGTTGGCCAGATAGAGCAGGCCATGGTTTTTGCATGGGCGCATACTTTGACTGCAATCGACAACGACAAGCCTGAGGTTTTCACCCACCTGCGGTGCCGCAATGCCGACACCACCGGGGCCTGCACGCATGGTGGCCTCCAGCTTTTCAAACAACTGCGTAAGTTCATCACCAAAGGATTCAACAATCTCAGCCTTGCGGCGAAGCCGTTCATCCGGATTTTTCAGAATTTCAAAAGTCACAACGAATAGAAGCAGCTCTAACTGTGGTCAGTTAGAGAACGGCATCATCCAGAGCGTGGATCTCAATATCGATATCCCGCTTAGTCGCCACATCTTTCATGGCCGCCAGCATTGCTTCACTCTGCGCAGATGCACTCACCTCAAGCACCATCAGGTAGACACTGCTGCCCTCTGATTCACGTGACTGGGTCGATACATCCACAATAGAGACGCCCGACTGCACCAGTGCATCAGTAACCGCATACACAATACCTACAGCATCCGCACCGTGTACGGTAATGACATGATCCGGCTCCATCGCTTGCCTGGAGGCCTCTTCATCACTGATCACCTGTGACTGTACTGTCAGGCGCGTGCGCTGCTCCAGTTCGGCAAGGGCTGCCTTTAATTCACCGAGACTTCTATCTTCAGGCAGCTTTACGATCAGCATCATCGTAAAACGACCGCGCAGCGCAGTCATGGATGAGTCTTCGATATTGGCATTCAGGTGCAGCATCGATTCGGCCACATCCCGTACAATGCCCACACGATCGTGACCGGAGATAGATAAAAGTACATTCGACATAAGTGCCCCCCTGATTTTGCAGGCACTCAGGCTATGAGGCCTGCCGGATTAATTCAATTTGAATTGTGAGTTAGACTGAAAAAGAGACGCCGCATCCGCAGGCACCTTTCTGATTCGGGTTCTGATAAACGAATGCCGATGAGAGAGCATCTTTCTGAAAATCAAGTTTCAGACCTGTAAGTGCCGAGGTATAGGATTCAGCATCGACATAGAGCGTAAAACCTTCATAGGCCTTTTCAATATCACCAGCAGCCGGGCCATCAACCACATCCATAACATATTCAAGGCCGGAACAACCCGCCGCTTTCACTGCCAATCGCAATCCATGTTTGCCATCACTGCTGACAAGCTCTCTGATCCGGGCTACAGCCGATTCAGTCAGTTCAATATTCATGTTTGCTGCCTTACTACTCATGCTGCCATACCTGCCATTTTTTTAAGTCGTTGATCGGCTGTTACCAGCGCTTCAACCAGCGCGATTGCGTCATCACTGCCATTGTCAGGGCCAAAACTGACGCGCAGTGAACTTCTCGCCTTTAACTCGGAAGCCCCCATCGCCAGCAGCACATGCGAAGGTTCACGTTTGCCTGACGAACAGGCAGAACCGGAAGCCACGGCAAAACCGGCCAGATCCAGCTGCATCAACAGTGTTTCACCATCAAGACCCGGCAGTATTACCAGAGAGGTGTTGGCTGTACGCGGCGCTGTAGCTGCAACCACTTCGGCCCTCGGCATACGTTTCTGCAACTCCGATTCAAAGAGATCGCGCACCGCTTCACAGCCACTGAAATCCACTTTGCCCAATGCCGCAGAAAAACCGGCAATGCCCGGCACATTCTCAGTGCCTGATCGGCGGCCACGTTCCTGCCCGCCACCGGGGGTCAGCTCGCTGAGTTTGACACCTCTGCGCACCAGCAGTGCACCAATACCTTTGGGGCCACCGATTTTGTGCGCGGAGAGACTCATAAAGTCAATACCAAGATCATTAAATCGTAACGGTTTCTTACCCAGCATCTGCACTGCATCCACCAGCATCGGAACAGTCTTTTCCCGGCATATCGCAGCAACCTCTTCAACCTGCTGAAGCGCGCCACTCTCGTTATTGGCATACATCAGACAGAGCAGCCGGGTCTCGTCATTGATCACCGCTTTCAAACTCTCAACGCTGACCACACCAGTTACATCAGGACGCACTTTCACCAGTTCCCATTCGGGATGACCGGCAACAAATGACTCCAGCGGCTTGAGAACCGCAGGATGCTCAATAGCTGTCGTAATAATCCGGCCCGGTTTACTGGTGGAGAGGACACTATGGATAGCGATGTTATTCGCCTCTGTACCGCCGGATGTATAGACAATGCTACCGGCTTCTGTACCGACAAAAGCGGCCAACCGGTCTCTGGCATCATCCACAATACGGCGCGCAGCCCTGCCTGCCCAGTGCAGGCTGGAGGGGTTGCCCGGTGCTGCCATGGCCGCTTCGGTCATGGCCTCAAGGCTCTCTTTTAGCTGTGGATATGTGGCGTTACAGTCAAGATATCGATGCAATATTCACCTTCGCTTCGTGAACTTCAGGTTGCATAATATAGTTTTGAACGTCACCCAGTTCCACATTATTAAGGAACACATCCTCATTGCAGACCTGATCAAGACTTACCGCATCAAGGAAACGGTAGATATGCTGACCGAGCGACTCCCACAACTGATGGGTATCACAACGGTTGCCGCGATGACAACCGCGTACGCCATTCTCACACATGGTGGTGCGTACCGGTTCATTCACTGCACGAATAATATCGGCAACTGAGATATCGACAGACTCCTTGGCCAGAAGATAACCGCCACCGGGACCCCGCACAGAACGAACAAGACCCGATTCACGCAGACGACGAAACAGCTGCTCCAGGTATGAGAGTGAAATAAACTGGCGTTCAGAGATGGCCGCCAGTGTCACCGGACCTTCAGTCTGCTGCTTATTCAGATCTACCATCGCAGAGACAGCATAACGCCCTTTACTTGTTAATCGCATATCAACCTCCTGATACAATAACCCTGTAAAAAGGTCGGATATTATAAAGCCGACTCTTTTAGTCAAGTATTAAGGTTGAATTAAGATCAATAAATAATGCATGGCCTGTAAATCGAATAAGGGAGGAGCCCGACGAATCCCTAGATGCCGCCACCAAGAAAGCGCTCCAGCTTCTCCTGCTCACTCAGGCGATCCTTATCAAGATCATCGGATTCTTTTGCTTCTCTGCCTTTGGCATCGGGATGGAAGGTATCAATGCGCGCATTCACGTCCTCAATCATTTTCAGCACATGGCCGAGCGCTTCAGATACCGGGTTAGCAAGCAGATGATGATCAAGATTAATTTTACCATCTTCAATCAGTGATTCGGTTGTTGCCACCACTGTGCCGGGAATACCTACAACCGTTGAGTGCTCAGGCACATCACGGAACACCACCGAGTTGGCACCAATGCGTGACTGCTGTCCGATGGTAATCGCACCCAGCACCTTCGCACCTGCACCGACAATCACACCGTTGTGAAGCGTGGGATGACGTTTGGTCTTCTCCCAGGTTGTACCGCCGAGGGTAACACCGTGATAGAGCGTCACATCATCCCCGATCTCGGTAGTTTCACCGACCACAATGCCCATGCCATGATCGATAAAGAAACGCCGACCTATGGTTGCTCCAGGATGAATCTCAATGCCGGTAAAGAAACGGGCCATATGCGATACAAAACGCCCAAGCCAAAACAAGCGTCGACGCCACAGCGCATTGGCCAGACGATACATCCAGATCGCATGCAGCCCCGGATAGCAGGTCAGAACCTCCCATGCCGAACGAACGGCCGGGTCACGGTCATATGCGGTGCGTATATCTTCTTTGATAGCGGTAAACATCAGCGAATTCTACCACAGATTTCTGAAAGTGCCTTCTCAGGTGCGGCAATGCTCCACAGCTTTTCAGCCGATAGGCGGGATGCAGACCACTGTGCAACGGTATCAGCATCTACCGATCTGATTCGTTCAAGCCACTGCAACGGAGAAATCAGCACAGACTCATCGAGCCTGCCACCCAGATAGAGCATCTGCCCCTCCACTGAATCCAGCCCCATACGCAGCTGAACCTCCAGCTGCCGGCGAGCTCTCTCCACCTCATCATGGGTGATGCTTTCAGCAAAATCATCCATCAACGAGGAGAGCAGAGATACACACTGCGCAGCCCGTTCAGGCTCTGAGCCACAGGTGACACTCCAGGTTCCGACATCACTGAGTGAATTCATGTGTGAACCGACACTGTAGGCCAGCCCACGCTTCTCGCGCACCTCACGAAACAGTCGTGAACTCATACCGCCACCAAGCACCTGATTGGCCAGCCACGCCACCGGCCGCTCTTCTGAGCTGGCAGGAATTCCTGCAACCGAGACAATGATCTGTGCCTGTCCGCCTTCACGCTTTAGCGACTGCACGCCTGTCGCCATAGCATCCGGCTGCTGTCGGGCTACCGCTTCACCCCTCTTTCGCCAGCTTGCCTCTGCCACAGCATCAACAAGCTGCTGATGAGAAATATTACCGGCCGCGGTAACCAGCATGCGAGGGGATCGATACCAGCGATTCAAAAAACCGGTCAGATCCTCTGCACCAATCGCTGCCAGAGAGTCATGAGTTCCGAGTACAGGTTTACCGATGGCTGCTGTAGGGAAGAGTGCCTCCACATGCTGATCAACGATCCACTCTTCCGGCGTATCTTCCACCATGGCCATTTCGGCATAGATCACTTCGCGCTCACGCGGCCACTCATCGGCAGGCAGTGCAGGCTCCTGCACCATAGCCATCAGGATATCGAGTGCCTCGCGCCACTTCTCATGCAGCACATGCAGATGAAAGCAGGTGCGCTCTCTGGAAGTATATGCGTTGGCGTTGCCGCCCAGTTCATCAAGCTTCTCGGCCAACTGATGCACATCCATATCTCTGGTGCCTTTAAACAGCATATGCTCCAGCGCATGCGTGATACCAGCCTCTGAAAGAGACTCATCACGGCTGCCAACATCGATATAGATGCCGAGTGCCACACTCTGGGCAGCAGGCATCTCATGCGTAAGCACCAGCGGCCCGTCACTCAGATCTGTTTCTTGATAATACGATTCAGTCATTTTCACCCACAAACAAGAAGAGGCGGGCAAAAGCCCACCTCTTCCGAACAGCTTGAATTAAGCCTCATTAGCTCTCGGTTTCTTCCAGAAGCGCCTTCATAGAGAGACGGATACGACCATTACGATCAACATCCAGTACCTTCACACGAACTTCCTGACCTTCAGAGAGCTCATCTGCCACTTTATCAACACGATGGTTGGCAATCTGTGAGATATGAACCAGACCATCAGTACCGCCAACAACACGAACGAATGCACCGAAGTCCATCAGTTTGACAACCTTACCGGTGTAGATCGCGCCAACTTCAACCTCAGATACAATATCTTCGATCATCTTCTTGGCCGCTTCACCAGCTTCACCGGTCACTGCAAAGATCTTCACGGTTCCATCATCTTCGAGATCAACCTTGGCACCGGTTGCTTCAACGATACCACGAATCACTTTACCACCAGCGCCGATCACTTCGCGAATCTTGTCCGCTTTGATCTTCATGGTGATCATGCGAGGTGCATGGTCAGCAATAGAACCGCGTGGTGCTTCGATGCATTTGGCCATCTCATCAAGGATGTGAATACGACCGGCATGCGCCTGGCCGAGTGCTTCCTTCATGATGTCACGGGTCAGACCGCCGATTTTGATATCCAGCTGCAGCGTGGTTACGCCATCACGGGTACCAGCCACTTTAAAGTCCATATCGCCGAGATGATCTTCATCACCCAGAATATCGGTCAGAACTGCATAACCGTCAGACTCAAGAATCAGACCCATGGCAACGCCGGCAACAGCTGCTTTCACAGGTACGCCAGCATCCATCAATGCCAGAGATGTACCACATACAGAGGCCATAGAAGATGAACCGTTAGATTCAGTAATCTCGGATACAGAGCGGATTGCATAACCGAAATCATCCATTGCAGGCAGAACAGCTTCAATACCACGACGGGCAAGACGGCCATGGCCGATCTCACGACGTCCCGGAGGGCCGAAGCGACGTGCTTCACCAACAGAGTATGGCGGGAAGTTGTAGTGCAGCATGAAACGCTGTTTAGCTACGCCTTCCAGAGATTCAGTCATCTGCATATCAGACTCGGTACCGAGTGTAATGGTAACCAGCGCCTGAGTTTCACCACGGGTGAACAGGGCAGAACCATGGGTACGAGGCAGAATACCGATCTGTGAATCAATGGCGCGAACCTGATCGGTTGCACGACCATCAATACGCGGGTTGCCGGCAATGATAGAGCGACGAACAACGCTCTTCTCAAGATTCTTCATCGCAGAGCTAACATCGTTAGATGAGAACTGACCCGGATTCTCTTCAGAACCAGCCAGTTTCTCCTGTGCAGCTGCACGGAAAGCATCGATCTTGGCTGCACGCGCAGACTTATCGACAATGGCATAAGCTTCGCGAACATCAGCTTCGAATGCTGCATTAACAGCGTCCTTCACTTCAGCGTTGCCTGCCAGCTCTACAACCAGCTTCTCTTTACCAGCAAGTTTCACCAGCTCTTCAATGGCATCGAGTACAGGCTGGTAACCTTCCTGACCGAAGATGATCGCATCGATCATCTGCTCTTCAGAGAGCTCTTTAGCCTCAGACTCAATCATCAGTACTGCACTGCGGGTACCGGCAACAATCAGATCCAGATCAGACTCTGCAACCTGCTCATAAGTCGGGTTGAGTACGAACTCGCCATTGATCAGGCCAACGCGGGAAGCTGCAATAGGCTCAGCGAATGGAACATCAGAGATCGAGAGTGCAGCAGATACAGCGTTGATAGCGATGATGTCCGGGTTGGTAGCTTCATCAGCAGAGATAACAGTCGCGATGACCTGAGTCTCGTGGAAATAACCTTTAGGGAACAGTGGGCGAATTGGACGGTCGATCAGACGTGAAGTCAGAGTCTCCTTCTCGGATGGACGACCTTCGCGCTTGAAGAAACCGCCAAGAAAACGGCCTGCTGCGTATGTTTTTTCCTGATAGTGAACAGTCAGCGGCATGAAATCTACGCCCTGCAGTGGCTGCTTGGCAGCGGTTGCAGCAACGTGAACAACAACGTCGCCAACCTTAGCCAGAACCGAACCACCGGCCTGTCGGGCTACACGCCCTGTTTCGAATGAGATTGTTTGGCCAGCTACTTCGGCCTGGGTAGTTTTTACATCAAACATGGATTACTTCCTTATTAACGCGCTGTCTTTGGCGTGGCTAAAACCGGTATAAAGAAAAAAGGCGGCCCGAAAGGGCCGCCTGAAACTGTTTTACTTACGCAGACCCAAGGCTTCGATAAGGGTACGATAACGACCGAAGTCTTTACCTTTAAGGTAACCGAGCAAGCTACGACGCTGGCCGACCATCTTAAGCAGACCGCGACGTGAATGATGATCTTTATGGTTCTCTTTAAAGTGACCCTGAGAGAGCTGGTTAATACGCTCAGTCAGCAGAGCAACCTGTACTTCTGGTGAACCTGTGTCGCCTTCACTGCGACGAAATTTCTCAATAATTGTGTTTTTTTCTTCCAGCGCCAAAGACATGAACGTTCTTACCTCTTATTTTCTTTCCTTTTCATTAGGGCGGCGAACCATAGCGACAGGTTTCGATGCATGCAAATATTTATTACACCGAGTGTAATTCCGCCACATCCCCAATGGAACTAACGCCCCTTCTATTAATAGATAGGACAACTCGTTCGCAGCCGATGCAACCTGGTCAGCAAACACCAACTCCTAGTTAATTCAGAGAATAACTTAATAACTCATCCATGAACCCGATCAGCGGCGCTTATCAGACCTTAGATGCTACCTTTGCTCTGTCGGGATGAACTGCTGGCAGTGCTACATCTTTCGCATGGCCTGCATCCGGATCGTTAAATATCGCCATATCAATACTGTTTTCACTGCGGGCCACAATGGTTGTGATGACTGCGTCACCCGTGATATTTACTGCGGTTCGGATCATGTCTAACAAACGATCCACACCAATAATCAGAGCAATGCCTTCAACAGGCAGACCGACCTGATTAAAGACCATCGCCAGCATGATTAACCCCACACCGGGCACCCCCGCTGTGCCTATAGATGCCAGAACCGACATGGCGATCACAGTCAGATAACCGGTAAGGCCCAAATCAATACCGTAAACATTGGCAATGAATACTGTTGCCACGCCTTGCATGATCGCTGTGCCATCCATATTGATCGTGGCACCAAAGGGTACGACAAAAGAGGCTGTGGAGTTATCAACACCGATACGTTTTTCAACGCATTGCAGCGTGATCGGAATCGTGGCGTTTGAGCTTGAGGTGCTGAATGCGAATATCTGGGCACTGCGCATTTTACGCAGAAATTGCAGCGGACTGACCCGTCCAAGCACCTTAAGCAGAATCATCAGTGTTCCCGTTGCATGCAGGATCAGGGCTCCAACCAGCACTGCAAAATAACCGAGCATGGGCAGAATCATCTCCATGCCCTGCAAGGAGAAGGTTTTAGCCATCAAGGCAAAGACGCCGATGGGAGCCACATGCATCACCACATTGACCACTTCCATCATCACCATATTCAGACGCTCGGAGATATCGATAATGGGCTTGCCTGCGTCTCCAACCATCAAAATGCAGACAGCAAACAGAATGGTGAAAAAGATAATCTGCAGCATATTGCCTTCGGCATATGCGGCAATCGGATTGCCCGGCACAAGATCAATAAAGACCTGACTCAATGGTGGAGCAGCAGGGGCGGCAAAGGAGCCGGTGGCTGCAGAGGCAAGTTCAAAACCCTGCCCCGGAGCAAAGAGTGTTGCGATGGCAATGGCGAGGCTGATGGCCAAAGCCGTGGTAAACATAAACAGAGCGAATGCTTTTCCGCCCACACGGCCAAGCTTGCTGATATCCCCGATGCCACATACACCACAAATCAGAGAGAAAGTGACTAGTGGCACCACCAGCATCTTTAACATACTGATGAAAATTGCACCAACAACATGAAATAGACCCATAACCAGATAGGTCTGAATCCATCGGTTATCAGATGCAAAATTATTGATCAGACTTCCGACAATCAGTCCGGCAACCATCCAGAGCAGAATTTTATTGGTCATGTTCATTTTTTTGCTTCTTTCTCGCATCCCACCTTCCCGCACTTTCAAGTATCAACAGCAAAACCATAAGCTGCCGAGCCATCAATTGCACACATGCCTTTGCCATAACCAGCGTCATGTATATAGTTAAGTCGAACAATACCTTCAACAGGGAGACTCGATGCCAAATAGCAATCACCGCAGATACACCCGCTCTCAGGTTGAAGTTGCAGCACTGTTAACCCTTGAGCATCAAGAACCAGTGGAGGTCGAAGTGCTCGATGTGAGCATGAATGGCACCTTTCTGAAAACCAACCTTAAACTTGAAGCAGGCACCCGCTGCACAGTCAGCATCCTGCTTGGCCATTTTCAGCATGAACTGCCTATTGAAGCCGAAGCCGTTGTTATTCGAACCACGGCGATGGGATTAGCTCTTCGCTTTGAGTCGGTGAAAATCGATAGTACTCCGCGACTGCAAAACCTGATTGTCGACCACGCTGAAGACCCACAACAGGCCCAGCTTGAGTTCTCTCACCAGGGTGGCTTTATTTTCAATCCTGACCGCCAGCAGCGCTGAAGCATTGAAAGCCTCCGTGTCACAACAAAGAAGTTGGTAGTTTATGCCAATCAATAAAACCACACTGACAGTCATCCGTTACCCATTCAGAAATGGCACACGATTTGCTGAGACTGGAACCCATGCAACAGCCTGATAACCACAAGCCCTTCAACTCTCTGGCCACCATCATGGTGGTCGATGATGATGAGATCCTGCGCGAGACGCTGACAGAGATCCTGCACGACTCCGATTACACTGTCGTAGAAGCGGCCAATGGCGTAGAGGCGCTGGGGCTCTTTAAAGCATCCGCACCGGATCTGCTGCTAGTGGATGTCACCATGCCACTGATGAACGGCTATGAACTTTGCGAAGCGCTGCGCAAGCTACCCAACGGCCACAATGTCCCTCTCATCATTATGACCGGTCAGGATGATGTCGATGCAATTGAACGTGCTTTTGACAGTGGTGCCACCGACTTTATATCCAAACCGATCAACTGGCCCATTATCGGCCATCGCATTCAGTATACCCTGCGCGCCAGCCGGGCCATGAAAGAGGCGACACTTAGCGCCAAGCTGCTCTCCGATGCACAGCGCATTGCCAAACTCGGCAACTGGAGCTGGGACACCAGCGGCAAGGAGATTCATGTCTCCACAGAGTCCTATCGCATCTTCGGCGTACCGCGCACCTCAGCATGCATCTTTCATCAACTGCTGCTTTCCTCCATCCATCCCGATGACAGAGTCATTTTTGACAAAGCGATCAAACGTGCAGAAGAAAATATCCCTGCCGATACCGAATTTCGCATCACACCACCGGACGGTGAGCTGCGCATCATCCATATGCATGCCGAACGGAAACCGGATGGAACCCCATCCCAGCTCTTCGGCACACTTCAGGACATCACTGAGCGCAAGAACACCGAAGAGGAGATCCGCCAGCTGGCTTATTACGATGCCATCACCGGCCTGCCCAACCGCACCCTGTTCAAGGAGCATCTCAAAGTAGCTATCAAACAGGCATCCCGTAACGGCACCAAGGTTGCGGTGATGTTCCTTGATCTGGACAACTTCAAACGCATCAATGACAGCCTCGGTCATGATGCCGGTGACCAGCTTCTCGAAGAGGTCTCAAAACGCCTGACCCGAAGCATTCGCCCCAGCGATCTGGCCGGTTCAGAGCGCGATGATGGCAATGGCCACTCTCTGGCCCGCCTTGGCGGTGATGAGTTCACTGTCATGCTCAGTGATATTGAGGATATCAGACATATCAGTCTGATTGCCGAACGTATTCTCGCCTCTCTGAATGAGCCGGTGATGTTAAGCGGCAATCGGGTGGTGGTAACATCATCTATCGGTATTTCGGTCTATCCCGAGGATGGTGAGTGCATCGACTCCCTGCTCAAGCATGCCGATGCCGCCATGTATCAAGTGAAATACAAAGGCAGAAATGGTGTCTTCTTTTATGATGATGATCTGCGTGTACAGAGCCAGTGCCGGATTCAGCTTGAAGGTGAACTCTACAAAGCACTGAAAAATGATGAGATGACCCTCTTCTATCAGCCCAAAGTCGATACTGTCAGCCAAAAAGTGGTTGGTTTTGAGGCCCTCATCCGCTGGATTCACCCGGAGAGAGGCATGGTATCACCCATCGATTTCATCCCTGTTGCCGAGGAGTCCGGGCTGATCATTCCAATGGGGAAATGGATTATCAAAACAGCATGTCAGCAGCAGAAGGCGTGGCGCCAAACAGGTGCTGATCCAGTAGTCATCTCGGTAAACATCTCATGCCATCAGTTCACCGACCACGCACTGGTTGGCGCCGTAAAAGAGATTCTGGCCGAAACAGGCATAGATCCGGCCTATCTCGAATTTGAGATCACCGAAAGTATTCTGATGCAGGATGCTGATGCAGCCATGCGGGTACTCAAAGAGCTCAAGGAGATGGGGCTGAAAATCTCCATTGATGATTTCGGTACCGGCTACTCCAGTATGAGTTACCTCAAACATTTCCCGATCGATATCCTCAAAGTCGACCGCTCGTTTGTGATGGACATCCCGGAGAATGAGCAGGATGCCACCATCACTAAAGCGATCATCTCACTGGCCAAAGCGCTTGAGCTCGGTGTGGTTGCTGAAGGCGTTGAAACAGTGGAACAACTGCAGTTCCTGTGTGATTGTGAGTGCGACCAGATTCAGGGCTACCTGTTCAGCCCGCCTCTGCCGCCGGAAAAAGCGGAAAAACTACTGGGCCACACCTTCGATATCGGTAAAAGCTAACCCTCCAGGCTGCGGTAGACTTCAGCCACACCCTCAGGCTCACAGACCAGCAGAACATCACAACCGACCTCCAATGCCGCATTAGCGGCCTGCACAACATCGTCACCGACGCCCTTCATACAGAGATCATCACTCCACACCTGCCCGAAGAAACCAATGCGCTCGCGCAGCACATGATGAATCCAGAATGGCGACAGTGTACCCACGTCGCGATTGACTGCCGTATAGATCACATGCGCAGTCATCACATGCTTTAACCCCTCTTTGATCAATCGTCGGAAGGTCTCACTCTCCTCAAGCAGGATCGGAAGAGCAGCATCCACCTCAGGCACCGCCACATGCGAATCAGCATTGGCGCGACCATGTCCGGGGAAATGTTTACCCACCGCTTCAATGCCCGCATCGTGCAACCCGCGCATACAGGCTGCCCCCAGCGCAACCACCACATCAATATCACTCGAATAGGCACGCTTTCCGATGATGCCGTGCCCCTCGGGATGAAACAGATCAAGGTCCGGTGCGCAGTTGTGCGTAAATCCAAGCTCAGCCAGCGCCCTGCCCACGATCAGGCTATCCTCATAAACCGCATCCACGCCTGCCTGCTCATCCATCTTATATATAGATTCATACTCAGCAGCATGCCGACGATTGTTAAACGGCGCCCAAGGCAGCCGATTGACCCGACCACCCTCTTCATCAATCGCCGCCCACGTCTTCACGCCGGTACAATCCCGCACATCATCCAGCAGTGCTTTTGCCTGCTCCGGGCTCTCAATGTTACGGGCAAACAGAATCACCCCGAGTGGTGGCTTCTCTTTCAGCCACACCCTCTCCTGCTCAGTGAGCTGTAAACCCTGCAATCCGATAATCAGATGTTCATTCATCAACAACACGCACCTTCAGAAATATTGGCCTTTTCATAGCTTATAACCTTTATTCTGAATGTCCGCTTACGGCCAGAAGCATCGGCAATCGGGCTGACGATTATCGTCTAAGCTCCTAGTACCCCTCAGATGTGAGTGAGTATAGGAGGTTTATCATGGTTTTCCATACAGCATTAGATGTATCCCTGCGTTCTGTTTCCATCTGTATTATTGATGGTGATGGCAATATCTGTTTTGAAGATAAAGTAGTTTCAGAAGTGGACGAGATAGCTGCTGCACTGAAACGATTCAGTCCGGAGGTCTGCTCAGTTGGTTTTGAGGCAGGAACACTGACTCAATATCTTAGCTATGGTCTGCAAGCTGCAGGTTTTGAAGTGATCTGTATGGAAGCCAGACAGGTCAGTGCTGCTTTATCAGCCATGCGTAACAAAACGGACAGGAATGATGCCCGTGGTATCGCACAGATCCTGCGTAGTGGTTGGTACAGCCGTGTGTATGTCAAAAGCATGGAGAGCCATCTGACCCGAGCCCTGCTCTCAGGTAGGAAAGCGGTGCTGAAGAAGTGTGTTGATCTGGAGAATGAGATCCGTGGCCTGATCCGACTTCTTGGCATTAAACTCCCCGGAACGCTGAAACATGGTGCTTTTGATGATCTCGTTCGACCCATCATCGAAGAGCACGGTTTAATGGTTGATTCACTGATCCCTTTGCTCGATGCGCGGCTTATGCTCTATCAAACCTATCTCAAGCTGGATGCTCAAGTGACAGCGATGGCAAGAAAGGATGAGGTCTGCCAGCGGTTGATGACAGTGCCCGGTGTTGGAGCAATCACAGCCTTAACCTTTAAGGCTGGTGTGGATAATCCATCTAGGTTCAAGCGATCACGGACTGTAGCAGCGCACTTCGGTTTAACACCAAGACGGTTCCAGTCAGGTGAGCTGGATAATCCCGGTCATATCTCCAGAGCAGGTGATGCCGATGTTCGCTCTGCCCTTTATGTGGCAGCGCACTCACTGGTTATCCGATCCGATAAGTGGACCTATCTCAAGGCATGGGGAGTGCGCCTCTCAAAAACCAAAGGACACCGACGTGCAGTGATTGCTGTGGCACGAAAGCTTGCTGTCATCTTGCACAGGATGTGGATTGATGAGACCGATTTCCGTTACAACTCTACTGAGGTAAAACTATGAACTGATTTAGAGTAGTAACAGAAACGTCCCTCGTGTGGACGAATGTCTGGATGAAGCCGTAAATGTCTGCTGCGCATAATAGCGCGACCAAAAGCCTGGCTCTCCAATCTGTCTGACTTATGCGTGCAGCGAGTTAGTTTAACCAACCCGACTGCGGAAAGGAGCGTGACCCACCACGAGAGACAAAACCGAGTTTTACTCGGTATATTTTGGGTGCTTGACTGAATGGCCCGATTAAAGGAGCGGACATTCATCACCATTCAGTTAAGTATGGTTCTAGGTTTGGCATAAACATAACTTCCAATGCAATGAATAAACCAAACAAGATTACGGCATACAGAATACGACCTGCAGATCCGATCCGGGCAGTGAACTTGTTCTCAAGCAGCTTCTTGCCCCCTTCTTCGAAGATGTAAGTTATTGGTAATGAAATTAAATATAAGGTAATCCAACCAAGTAATGAATGGGGCTTTAGTGGATACATATAAGCCAAGATAAAGAAAGAACAGAAGACAGATAATATTAATATGCCAGCCAATCGAGGCAGTGCATTATTGGTCTTCTTCAATGTATTCCCCCTAATAATAGCAGCCTAGTGCCAATCAATTGAATGACTGCTTTGGGTCGGAAGCAGCCATTCATGATTTCACATCCATGCGCACATCGAGTTTATCGCGCAGGGCGTCGCCGAGAAGGTTCACGGCCATCACCAGTGAGAAGAGGATCAGACCGGGCCAGATGACAAGGCCGGGGGAGACCAGCATCAGGCGGGTGCCTTCACGGATCATGGTGCCGAGTGATGCATCGGGCGGTTGCACACCGACACCGAGGAAAGAGAGGCCTGCTTCGCCAATGATCACGGCAGCAAGGCCGAAACTGGCTTCAACCAGTAGAGGTGCGGCGATATTGGGCAGCAGATGACGAATGGCGATGTAAGGAACCGATGAACCATTGGCGATAGCCGCTTCAACAAACGGTACGGATTTAAAGGAGAGTACCTGCGCACGCGAAAGACGGGCAAAACCGACCCAGCCGACCACCACCAGTGCCATCACCAGATTATCAATGCCGGGGCCGAGCATCGCAGCCAGTGCAATGGCCAGCAGGATGCCGGGGAAAGAGAGCACGATATCAGCAATACGCATCAGCAGCGCATCGATCCAGCCCCCCATCCAACCAGCCAGCATGCCGATAGAAATACCCACGCAGCCGCCAAACAGGACAACGGTGACACCCACCATCAGGGAGAGTTGAAGGCCTTCAGAGAGGCGTGCCAGCACATCACGCCCCAGCGCATCGGTGCCAAGCAGGTGGGATGAACTCATGGGGTTTAACACCGCATCAAGATCAATGGCATGACTCTCGATGCCACCCACTGCTGAAACCAGCAGCACCAGCAGTGGGAAGGTCAGGCAAAAACCTGCCAGTCTCAGGGCTGAACGGGACATATCAGCTTCCGTGCCTCTGGCGCGGATCGAGCCAGAGACCGAGCAGATCGGCAAAGAGATTGGCCAACACATAAAAACCGGCAATCAGCAGCACACAACCCTGCACCAGCGGGTAATCGCGGCGCTGGATCGCTTCAATGGTCAACAATCCCAGTCCCGGCCAGTCGAATACGGTTTCTGTGATCACTGCACCACCAAGCACAGCACCCAGCTGCAGAGCAAACATGGTGATCACAGGAATCGCAGCCAGACGTGCGGCATGACGCCACCAGATCAAGCGTTCAGAGATACCGAAAGCACGTGCCGTGCGTGTGGCATCCATACTCATCGCCTCCAGCCATGAGGAGCGGGCCATGCGCGACAACACAGCCGCCAGCGCAGTTCCCAGCGTTACTGCAGGCAGAATGATCGAACCGGGTTGATCCATGCCTGAGACCGGTAGCCAGCCAAGGCCTACGGCAAACAGCAGCATCAGCATCGGCCCCAGCCAAAAGTTGGGGATCGAAACACCGATCAGCGAGAAACTCATCGCCGCCACATCCTCTTTTTTACCGGCATGGCGGGCAGCCCAGTAACCCAGTGGCAGTGCAAGAATCACCGCCAGTATAAGACTAACAATCGCCAGCTGTGCAGTGGCCGGAACCCGCTCAAGGATACGCTCCAGCACCGGCCGGTGATCCACCAGCGATGTGCCCCACTCGCCTGTGGCAAGGCCGCTAAGGTAGCTGCCATATTGAAAGAGAATCGGCTGATCAAGACCAAGCGCCTGTCGCAACGCTTCACGATCAGCCTGCATCGCAGTCTCGCCCAGCAGCGCATCAACCGGATCACCCGGCACCAAATGCAATAGAAAAAAGACCAGCGTAGCCACGCCCAGTAAGGTGGGAATAGCCTGCAGTAGTCTGGTTGCCATTATTCGTCCGAACACACGGGCAGCCTACCCGTGTTTTTTTGCCTGACCAGCCCTGTTATCTGCAGCAACAAGAGAGATCACCACTTGCCTTCAATGCGCTTGAAAGACAGCCTGCGCTTATGCAGACACAGCACTTTGACAGCGATGAGATCGCCAAATTTGAAGCGATGGCAGAGGAGTGGTGGGATCCCACCGGTAAATTCAAACCCCTGCACAAAATCAACCCGATCCGGCTCGATTATATTGACCGGCAGGTAAAGCTTGCTACAGCCACCGTGCTTGATGTCGGCTGCGGTGGTGGTCTGCTGGCTGAAAACATGGCCGCACGTGGTGCCAAAGTCACCGGCCTTGATCGCTCACCCAAAGCACTGGCTATTGCCCGTCTGCACAGCGAGCAGTCAGGGGTATCGGTTGATTATGTAGAGAATGATGCTGAGAATTGGGCTGAGAACCATGCTGAGCATTATGATGCAGTCACCTGCCTGGAAGTACTGGAGCATGTCCCGGATGTGCCGCGCACAGTAGCCGCCTGCGCCGCCATGATTAAACCCGGCGGGCACTTCTTTTTCGCCACCCTCAACCGTAACCCCACCTCGTATATCAAAGCTATTCTGGGCGCGGAGTATATTCTCGGCTGGCTGCCCAAAGGCACCCATGAGTATGCCAAGTTTATTAAACCTTCAGAGATGAACAGTGCACTGCGCGATGCGGGCCTTGAGATCAAAGATCTGAAAGGGCTCTCATATGCCATGCTCAGCGACCGCTTCTCACTCTCTGATGACCTCTCAGTCAACTACCTCGGTTTCGCCATTAAACCGCTCTGATCCTCTGTAAACGCGGATCGCAACAGCGCTGCATCAGCACGGTAAAGTGGACGGGTGGGAATTGTAAGATAGCTTGCCACCCCATGCTCAAACTGCGCCGGATTTTACAGACTCTCGTTGCCACCACCCTGTTGCTTGCTGCAACAGCATCCAGTGCAGCCCCTGTAGATATTTCAGCTGATGAAATATCCCGCGGTGCTGATGGTGTAATCATCGCCAAAGGCAACGTGATTATCAAAAGAGAGAATGAGACGCTGCGTGCGGATGAAGTGCTCTATCGCAGCAAACAGCAAATTCTCGAAGCGCGTGGACATGTAGTGATTGAGTCGGCACAGGCAACCATTGAAGCCGAAGATGCAATCATGCAGACCAACAGTAAAACCGGCCACATGAACAAAGCGACGATCATCCTGCCCGATGGTGCGCGTCTGGTTGCCGAACGGGTCAAACGCATTGATGACCAGCGCTTTGAGGCCGAAGAGCTGACCTATTCAGCCTGCCCGATCGATGAAGAGTCATGGTCTATCGCAGCCACAAAAGCAGAGCTTGATCAGCAAGACGGCTCTCTGACTGTGCAGCACAGTAGATTTCAACTCTGGGGTGTGCCTGTGCTCTACGCGCCCTGGTGGCAGCAACCGCTGCGGCGAAAATCAGGCCTGCTTATGCCCAAGGTAGCATCAGGAAAAAGGCGTGGAACTGAGGTGGCTCTGCCTCTCTATCTGGCTATCGATCCCAGCTGGGATTTCACAGCTACCCCCCACTGGATGAGTGCGCGTGGCGTGATGGGCTCGGGAGAATTGCGGCACATCTCCAGCCTTGGCTTTGAACGACTGCAGGGGGCCTGGATAGACGATGCTGAGATCAACAGGCAGCGCTACCGCTTTGATGGCAAGATGCACTGGGATCTACCTGCAAATTTCGCCTTCGATGCCGATGGCGATTTCGTCAGCGACCCTGATTATCTGGCCGATTATGACACCGGTGACAATATCAGCGCCTATTACCTGACCAGCCATGCCACCCTTTCTCAGGGCTTTGATCTCAATAGTTTCAGTGGAGACTGGATGGTGCAGGCGCGTCACCAGCAAAACCTGCTACTGGCCAACAACAAAACAACACTGCAAATCCTGCCAAGAGTCGAAAGCCGCATGCAGCTGGAACTGTTTCCAAATCTTCTTCTCCACTTTGATCAGCAAACTACACGTTTCGACAGAAAAATTGGTGTCGATGGGGGACGCATAGACCTGCACCCCTATGTGGAAATTCCATGGCAACTTGCAGGTGGAGGCCTCTCAGCCAATATGCAGGTTGGAGCCCATCACACGCGTTACTGGTTGCAGCAAACCAATCTGACCAACAACAAACCCACCCGCTCAACTTTTGAAGCCAACCTCGAACTGCGCAGCGATTTCGAACGCATCAGTGATAGCCGCAGCTGGCGTCATCTGATCTCACCCATTATCCGTTACGACTATATCGATGCACCTGACCAGAGCGCGCTGCCCAATTTCGATTCAGGCTTCGGTGGCCTGAACTGGAGCAACCTGCTTTCCGGCAACCGCTTTATCGGTAATGACCGCATCGAGCGCAGCAATCGCGCCACTCTGGTACTGGAGAGTCGCCTGCAGCACAAACCGGATATTGATCAAGCGGCCCGCGACCTGTTAATCCTTCGCGCCGGGGCCTCTTATGATCGATTCAGAAAAAGTATTGATCCCGTTCTTCAGGCTGCAGCTCCGCGCCCTTTCTCCAACCTGTTGGCTGAGGCGATCTGGTCACCTGTTGCCGGTTTTCATATTGCTGGAAGTGGTCAGTACAACCATGCTGAGCGTTACTGGGCAACGGGTTATGCGACTGCAGGCTATACCGATGGCAGTGGTAATGCCCTGAACCTCAGTTACGCCTATACAGACGCCAGATTCACTGCCAGATCGCAAACCATTAACGCAACGGCAAACATTCGCCTCGCCAATCGCTGGCATGCTTCAGGCACATGGCAATATGACACCATACTAAAACTCTCCCAGCAGAGCTCGGTAACGCTTAAATACCAGCATCCATGCTGGACACTGGGGGCGGAAGGATACCGCACCAACCGCCGTACCGGCACCACCAATGCAGCCAACATAGGCTTCCGTATCTTGCTTGAATTCAAAGGACTCGGTAGCGTCGGTTCGTGATAGTTTTACTTGTTTCTCTGCACTGATAGTAAAACTTCACAAAACCCATCAACCGGACAATTCGGCACCCCTTTTCGCTGATTTATGCCATTTGCAACACTCTGTGGAGGTTCCATGCGTTTCACCATTTTGCTGATAGCGATTCTGATGACATTTTCAGTCGCCAAGGCGGAGACTTTTGACTCAATTGCGGCCATCATTAATAACGAAGCCGTATCCTGCTATGATATCCAACGCGATACTGACACTATGCTCATGCAGCTCAAAGCCAGTGGTGTTGAGCAGCCGGGTTCACGTGATCAGCTATTCAAACGTGCGCTTGAAAGCACGATTGTAAAAACCATTCAGCTGCAGGAAGCAGCCAAACTTGAACTCAGAGTAAGTCGTGAAGAGGTCGAGCAGGCTGTTCAGAAGATGGAGATGCAGAACAACCTGATGCCCGGCCAACTTGAGCAGGCACTGGGCATGCAAGGCATGAGCTTTGATGAGTATAAGCGCAACCTCAAAGAGCAGATTCAGATCGGCAAACTGATTAACATCGCTGTGCGCAGTAACATAAAAATAAGTGAAGAGGCGCTGCGCGAATACCATCGCAAATACCTCGCCGACCCCAAACCCCGCAGGCAAGTGGAACTGGGCCAGATATTCCTGCCACTGCCGAGTGAACCAACTCCGGCTCAAATCGCTGACGTTCGCAGCAGAATCAAAGCAATTCATAGCAAACTACTGGCCGGCAATGATTTCAAACAGCTGGTAGCAGTGCACTCTGAATCCTCTGATCGTGATCAGGGTGGCATCATGGGCTGGGTCATGGAGAGCGGTATTGCCAAACGCTTCTCTCCGGCACTGGATCTGCCCGTTGGCGCTATTACACAGCCGATTCGATCCCCTTCCGGCTACCATATCCTGAAAGTCATGCAGGAGCGTTGGCAAGAACCCACCCCGGCGGGTGAGAGCTATGAAGAGGTACATGCCCGGCATATTCTGCTTAAAGTCCCCTCATTCAGTGATGAAAAGACCAGTGCAAAAATACGCCAACGTGCCGAAGAGATTGCCAAAGAGATGCAGGGGGCCAGTGAAGAGGAGTTCATTACCCGTGCAAAAGAGGCATCACAAGGCCCAAGCGCCGGTAAAGGTGGCGACCTTGGCTGGTTCAGGCGTGGCATGATGGTTCCTGCCTTTGAAGAGACTGCCTTTGCACAGGATGCGGGCGGCACCAGCGGCGTGGTTGAATCCAGCTTTGGACTCCACATCATTCGCACCGTTGCCAAGCGCAAGATTGACCCCAACTCACTGGAAGCACACCGTGATAAGATCACCCAGATCCTGACCAACGTTGAGATGCAGGAGCAGGCGCCACGCTGGATCTCCGGCCTGCGCTCAAAAGCCAAGATTGAGATTCACGACTGCAGCAGCATCGATATCCTCCAGATCCCTTCACAGCCAGATACCGCCATCCAGCAGGATGCTCAGGAGCTGCTCAACACAGCTGAGGGGTGGCGTAAAGCATGGAGTGAGCAAGATATTGAGGCGTACTTCGCTTTCTACTCACCAAACTTCGCCCCTGAAAAAAAAACTCTTGAGCAGTGGAAAAGCTATAAAAAAAAAGTTATTGCCAACAAATCTTACATAAAAATCGCAGTTACCAACGTCAGCATCAAGTTTAATGACGATAAGGAAGCGTTTGTCGAGTTTGACCAGCGTTATGAATCCGACAGATTAACATCTGAGGATCATAAACTGCTGATCATGGAAAAAAATGGCCCCAGATGGCAGATTATTAAGGAGCTGGTTCAAGCTCAAAGCTAGGATGGCACAAATTCAGATGAAACCCTGTTTAATCACCGTTGGAGAACCTGCCGGCATCGGCCCTGACTGCACGCTTCGTGCCTTTTCACAAACCCCGCAAGCCTTGCAAAACTGCATTATCGTCTCGCCACTGAGCTGGCTTGAAGATCGAGCCCGTGCAATAGATTTGCCTGTTCAACTCAAAGCTTTCTCCTCACTGAACGAAGCGAAAAGCTACAAACCCGGACAAGATGAGCTCCGCCTCTGGAATCCGATCCCTGAAACAGACGTCGGCTCAGTGACTGCGGGAACCCCATCGGCATCAACAGCCCATGCAGTGATTGGCTGCATCGAAGCGGCCACCCGCGCCTGCCTCGCTAATGAGGCGGCGGCACTGGTGACCGGCCCGATTGAAAAAGCAATCCTGAAAAGCCAGGGCTTTCAATTCCCCGGCCACACCGAATTCCTCGCCCATCTGTCGCGTAAAAACCATGACGACAAAATAACCGATTTCGTCATGATGCTGGCCTCTGATACGTTGCGTGTAGCGCTGTTGACTACCCATATGGCGATCAGTGAAGTGCCTGAAGCACTCTCGATTGAAGCCACTCTCGACTGCGTTCGCATCGTCAACCATGATCTGAAACATCGCTTTGGCATCAAACAGCCACGTCTCGGCCTGTGCGGTCTCAACCCCCATGCCGGAGAGCAGGGTCACTTTGGCAGAGAGGAGATTGATATTCTGGCACCTGCAGCCCGGATTGCCGCTGCTGAAGGCATCAACATTACCGATCCGCTACCTGCCGACACCCTCTTCTCTGCCAACAGTCGCAAGAACTTCGATGCCATTATCTGTTGCTATCACGATCAGGCACTGATCCCGATCAAAGCCTTAAGCTTTGGTGATGCCGTGAATGTCACGCTCGGCCTGCCCTTTGTTCGCACCAGTGTGGATCACGGCACTGCACTTGACCGGGTTGGCAGGCAGGACGTATCTTCCTCAAGTCTTCTGGCCGCCATCGCAATGGCCAAAAGAATGTGCGACAAGCCATAAAACGGAGGTAGATGTGCAGAAGATCAGTGAACTCACCGGACAACTTCTGCTGGCTACCCCCTCCCTGCATGACCCCAGTTTTGCCGACAGCGTTATCCTGATCTGTCACCACGATGATGAGGGCAGCATGGGTTTGATCATCAACCGGCCACAGGAGATAAAGCTCCCCGATGTGCTGGATGACCTCGGTATTGAACAGTCTGCCAAAACGGATGCACGCGATGAAGCACAACAGCGTGTCTTTGAAGGGGGGCCTGTCGATGCCTTTCGCGGTTTCGTGCTGCATGACGGTTGGCATATCTATGAGTCAACCATGCAGATCTCTGAAGAGGTGCATCTCACCTCCTCTCGCGATGTGTTGGAAGAGCTGGCGCGCTGTGAAGGACCTGAACATTACATGTTTATTCTTGGTTATGCCGGCTGGAGTGCCGGACAACTTGAGCAGGAGTTATCCAATAACGACTGGATCATTGCGCCGGTAAGCCATCATATTCTGTTTCAGGAACCACCGGAGATGCGCTGGAATTTTGGTGCCCGCTGCATGGGCATCAACCGTAGTCAGCTCTCAAGTCAGATCGGGCATGCGTGAGAAGTAGCGAGTGAAAAGTGAAAAATCTTAACCCCTCACACCTTACCCCTCACTCTCTTCACACCGCTCTTTAATCGCCTGCATCAACGGCTCGCCAATGCCGAGCATCAACTCCTCATCTTCAGCTTCTACCATAATACGCAATTTAGGCTCGGTACCTGACATACGCACATTGATGCGGCCATTTTCACCCAGTCGTGATTCAGCATCGCCAACCAGCGCCTGCACCTGAGGATCAGCCAGAACGTCCCAACGCTCTTTCATCACTACATTCCATAACTTCTGAGGAAACAGTTCCATTCCGAAAGCAAGGTCTGACAGGGGTTTCTGCTGCTCGGTCATGGCTGTTAACAGTTGCAGACCGGTCATCAAGCCATCACCGGTTGTATTGTGATCCAGAAGAATCATGTGGCCGGACTGTTCTCCGCCAATGTTGCAGCCCCGCTCGCGCATCATCTCCAGCACATAACGGTCACCCACTGCAGCACGCAGCATCTCCAGTCCCATATCGGCTAGGTAACGCTCCAGCCCCATATTACTCATCAGGGTTGTGACCACAGCGCCGCCGGTGAGCTGCCCATGCCGATTTGCATGTTCTGCAAGAATGGCAATGACGCGGTCGCCATCAACAATTTGCCCCTGATGGTCACAAGCGATCAGGCGGTCTGCATCACCATCAAGTGCCAGCCCCACATCAGCGCCGCTCTCCACCACCCTGCGCATCATATGTTCAGGATAGGTTGAACCACATTCGCGATTAATATTGTAACCATCCGGTGAGGCGTGCATGGCAATTACATCACAGCCAAGCTCTCTAAGCATACGCGGCGCCACATCGTAGGCGGCACCATTGGCGCAATCGACAACAACTTTTAAGCCATCCAGACGCAACCCTCTGGGCAGGGAGCCCTTAAGAAATTCAATATAACGACCCCGTGCATCATCAACGCGAGCTGCCTTACCGATCTCCAGTGCCGGAGGCAGCGGTGGTAGATCATCCAGACACGCTTCAATCTCCAGCTCCACCTCATCAGGTAGCTTATAACCATCAGCGGCAAAAAATTTAATGCCGTTATCACCGGCCGGATTGTGCGATGCCGAGAGCATGACGCCTGCATCAGCCCTGAGACTGCGGGTAAGATAGGCAACGGCAGGTGTTGGCACCGGCCCAACCAGCAACACGTTCATACCCTGGGCTGTCAGGCCTGCACAGAGGGCTGATTCAATCATATAACCGGAGAGACGCGTATCTTTGCCGATCAGAATATGTGGACGATGGCCCAGATGCCGGGTGAGAACATGGCCGGCGGCACGTCCCAGAGAGAGGGCAAACTCAGCCGTCATCGGTGACTTGTTAACCGTTCCGCGCACACCATCAGTGCCAAAATAGCGCCTCATCTCTCTTCTCCAGTGATCTCATTGGGAGCTACAGGTGCAACCGCCTGGAAAAGCAGCCCCTTCACTTCAATTTCAATATTGTTATCGACAAGGCGGATGGCCTTGCCTGATGGACTCTCCACACCCGCTTTCACCTTGAACGGGCCACGCTTCAACTCGGGTCTGATCGGTGAAGTATCCACCTTTTTCAAACTATCCAGCCACACTTCAGGCCCGACAAGCTTAACAACCCCCGGCTCAATGGTTAATCCGCTCACCTGCCACTCTTCCGGAAGCTCAAAATGGGCATGCAACGGTATCGAGCGGGTCACCAGCCTGTCTACCTGCAACTCCAGCCGATCAGGCTGAACCTTCTCAATACGCAAACCTACCGGCACAGCAACAGCATCCATCTGCAAAGCTCTCACCACCACACCCGGCGTTGTAATATCGGAGACATCCAGAGCCATGGTCAGCGTTTTCTGCCGCAGATCTTTCAATCGACTCTGCAACCCTTTCACTGTCACCCGCACATGATCCGGCAGATCATTGACGATCACCATCTCTGCAGGTGTACCCTGAACCTGCAGAGGTATATCAAGACTCACCGAGCCTTCGCCCTGACCATGCACCTGCAGCCAGAGCGCGACAGCAATAATAATGGCCCAGAAGTGGAGGTTATAACGACGCAGCAGCCCCATCACACTTTAGCCCCGGGAGAGGCACCATTCGAAGGTACGGCAGCCACCACAGATGAGAGCTTTTGATTCAGTGCTTCGCGCAGCTCACTGCTACTCATCGCCTCACCGATCTGCCCCTCTTCAACCAGAAGTACTTCACCCCTCTCTTCGGAGACTACCACAACCAGCGCATCGGTCTCTTCGGAGAGACCAACTGCAGCACGGTGGCGAGTACCATAATCACCGGCCACAGCATTGGCCTGCGCCAATGGCAGCAGCACACGCGCAGCAACAATGCGTCCACCATGCAGATCCGGGCAGACAATCACCGCACCATCATGCATCGGCGCATCAGGACAGAACAGCGCCTGCACAATATCGGGACGCAGCGGTGCATCCAGTTCAACACCTGATTCAAAGAGGTGGCGCAGGCCTGTATCGCGCTCAATAACGATCAGTCCACCCCAACCCCTGTGCACCAGAGAGAAGGCTGACTCCACCAACCCGTCAAGCAGCTCATCAGTAGCAACTGCCGTAGCAGCCAGCGGATTGACAGCCACACGCATCAGCGCGCGGCGAATCTCCTGCTGAAACAGTACAACGAGAATCACCATAAAGGCGGAGAAGAAGTGGCCGAACATCCACTCGACAGTGAACAGGCCAAAGGTACGTGCAGCCTGATAAGTGACAACCACAATAGCTACACCGATCAACATCTGCACAGCCCGGGTGCCGCGAATCAGGCGCAGAAAGAAATAGACAACGATGGCGACCACCGCAATATCAAGTATATCTATGAGTCCGAATTGCCAGTTAGCCATCTGTTAGAATACCTGTCACTTCCATGCTGCTCAGAATAGTTGCATCAGAGACGCATGCAAGGAATTAACTTGTAGGATGCTCTGAGAGACTCAGAGACTCCTTAAGAGAGCGCCGAAGCCATTCGAATAGCTCTACCCTGCAGCGAAACATCATGTACTCGTAGTATATCAGCACCGTGCAGGATACCAATAGCCCCTGCCACGGCAGTTTCGATCTCGCGATCATCGACCGCAGCTCCGGTCACCGAGCCTATAAACGACTTGCGTGACAAACCCAGCAGCAGCGGCATAGGAAAACGCTTTTTAAACTCGCCGGTAGCGCAGATCAAAGCCAGATTATCTTCAAGGCGTTTGCCAAAACCGATGCCCGGATCAAGCACAATAGATGACTCGGCAATGCCCGCCTGCAGGCAGGTATGAATACGCTGCTCAAAAAAACAGGCCACTTCATCTACAACGCCATTGTATTCAGGTTTAAGTTGCATCGTTTCAGGCGTTCCCTGCATATGCATCAGGCAAACGTCCACACCGCTTGCGGCCACTACGTCCAGGCTCTCTTCGTCAAAACTCAGCGCAGAAACGTCATTCACCAGAACAGCTCCGGCAGCTACGGCCTGAGACATTACCTCCGCTTTCATGGTATCAATGGATACTGTGCAACCCGCTAAGGCCAGCGCTTTAACAACCGGAATCACCCGCTGCAGCTCATCTTCAAGGCCAACTGGCTGCGAACCCGGTCTGGTTGACTCACCACCCACATCGATGATCGCCGCTCCTGCGTCTCGCATGGCAATGCCATATTTCACCGCTTTTTCGACATCGATAAAATTTCCGCCGTCCGAAAACGAATCGGGGGTGCAATTAAGCACCCCCATCATCCATACATTACCATTTGCCGGACGAAACCAGCGACTAGGCATCAGTGAACCTGACCTGCCTCTCCGTCGGACGAATTACTCTCTTCACCGCTTTCACCGATATCCACCTTGGCAGATGGCTCTTCCGGAGGTGCTTCCGGAGATGAGGGTTTCTGCTCAAACTCCTTGATCAGCAACGGCTCTTTGCCTTCCATGACACGATCGATATCGGTCGTATCCAGTGTCTCATACTTGATCAAGCCCTTGGCCAGCAGATGCAGCTGATCCATATGCTCTTCAAGAATCTGCTTGGCACGATCATAGTTATCCTCGATCAGCTGACGCACCACGATATCAATCTTGCGTGCGGTCTCTTCCGAAATGTTGGTCTGTCGGGTGATTTCACGCCCCAAAAACGGCTCATGCTCACGCTCGCCATAGACCATCGGCCCCATCTCATCAGACATGCCCCACTGAGTCACCATGCTACGTGCCAACTGTGTCGCGCGCTCAAAGTCGTTGGATGCGCCGGTCGTCATCTGCCCCAGCACCAGCTCTTCACCCAGGCGGCCACCCATCATGATCGAGATCTGATCACGCAGATACTCCTTATCATGATTGAACTTGTCCTCAGTCGGCATCTGCATGGTAATACCAAGCGCCTGACCACGCGGGATAATGCTCACCTTGTGCACCGGATCGGCATGCTTCAGATATTTAGCAACCAGAGTATGACCCGCTTCATGATAAGCCGTGGTCTCTTTCTGATCATCAGAGATCAGCATAGAGCGACGTTCTGTACCCATCATCACCTTATCTTTGGCCGTCTCAAAATCGGCGCGGGTGACCTTATCACGGTCAAAGCGGGCTGCATTCAGTGCCGCTTCATTGACCAGATTGGCCAGATCAGCACCCGAGAAACCAGGCGTTCCACGCGCCAGCTCCTTGGTATTCACATCACTGGAGAGCGGTACTTTACGCATATGCACTTTGAGAATCTGATCACGACCCAGAAGATCCGGACGCGGTACAGTAACCTGACGGTCAAAACGACCCGGACGCAGCAGCGCAGGATCAAGCACATCAGGACGGTTGGTGGCTGCCACCAGAATCACCCCTTCGTTGGACTCAAAACCATCCATCTCAACCAGCATCTGGTTCAGTGTCTGTTCGCGCTCATCGTTACCACCACCGATACCGGCACCACGATGGCGACCCATAGCATCAATTTCATCGACAAAGATAATGCACGGCGCATGTTTTTTGGCCTGCTCGAACATATCACGTACACGAGATGCACCGACACCCACAAACATCTCCACAAAATCAGAACCGGAGATCGAGTAAAATGGCACCTCTGCCTCACCGGCAATGGCGCGAGCTAGCAGGGTTTTACCTGTGCCCGGAGGGCCCACCAGCAATACGCCTTTAGGAATTTTACCGCCAAGGCGGGTAAATTTGGAGGGATCACGCAGGAACTCGATCACCTCGGTGACCTCCTGCTTGGCCTCATCACAACCGGCCACATCTTCAAAGGTGACGCGGGCAGTGTTTTCATTCAACAGCTTGGCCTTGCTCTTGCCAAAGCCCATGGCGCCGCCTTTACCACCGCCCTGCATCTGGCGCATAAAGAACACCCATACCGCGATCAGCAGCAGCATCGGGAACCAGGAGATCAGTACCGAAAGGATAAACGGCACCTCATCCTCAGCTTTTACATTCACCACAACATGCTGCTCAAGCAGGCGCTGAGTCAGTGCAGGGTCATTGGCAGGAATGGTGACATCGTAAGTTTTCAGCTCACCGCCGTTGTCGCGATACTGGCCGATAACCTGTTTATCTTTGAGGGTGGCTGTCTCAACAAGGCCGCTATCCACCTTTTCAACAAAGGTAGAGTAAGCCATCTTGCTGCCCTTCGCCATCGGCGCCGAAAACATATTGAACAGACTCATCATCGTTACGCCGATAACCAGCCACAGTACTAAATTCTTACCCATCGTTCCTATCCTTTGGTATCCCCTGGTCGGGATCTGCTTCAAACTATTTATCCCTTTAAGCGGGATGAATGTAAAACCAATTTCACGCAAGCGTCACTTAAAAGCATGAAAAGAAGATTAAAAACCACAATTTCTTCTTAGTTTTGTTATGTAGGGGCAGAGCCACATCGATTCAACCCTCTGCCACGCAAACATCCATAATTCTGCTCTGTTTCAGTTCACGCCAGAGCAGATGCACAAACTGACGCTCTCGGCTGTAGATGCAAGCGCCCTTGCCTGCGCTGCAGGCGACAGCCGGAGAGATCGAGTCCGCCACGACCTCCGCGTGCAGTCCACTGCTCCACCAGCACAATATGCCTGCGTCCGGGGGTTACCCCCTCACCCAGTGTTGATGCCATCATCCGCTGCAGCACTCTGGCTCGAATCGGTACTGAAGCCCTGGCCCAATCAGTCCATGGCAGCACCATCAGGCCATCGCTGTTGTTTGAACTCCGGGCAAGAACAATCTCTGCACCGGCCTCCAGATCTAAAGCCAGCCGCTGCGCCTGCTGCTGCCAGCGATTGAACAGCTGTTGCGGATCCACACCTGCATCTGCCATGCGCGGGAAAAGCTCGTGCCTGATACGATTGCGCCAGATGGTTGCATCCCGGTTACTGGGGTCTTCAAACCAGACCACATCAGCAGCTGACAGAGCTTCTCGCAATGCAACGCCGCTAACATGCAGCAGTGGCCGCACAATGCGCAGGCCATGGTGGATACGCTCTGACTGCATGCCTCGACAGCCGCCCACCCCGGCCCCCTGCAGCAACCGCATACAGACAGTCTCGGCCTGATCATCACGGTTATGGGCAAGACAGAGTGTTGTGACACCGGAGCTTCTGCTCCATGACAAAAACTGCTCAAACCTGCCCTTCCGGGCCTCCGCCTCACGATTTGCCTGTGGTGAAAAAGAGAGCCTGACACTACAAAAAGGGACACCCCAGGTTTTGGCCTGTTGCGCCAGCTTCTTACTCTCCTGATGAGAACTCTCTCGCCAGCCATGGTCAACATGCCATGCCTGCACATCATGACCGGATGCTTTCAGGGCCAGAAGAAGCGCTGTCGAATCTGCGCCGCCAGACCAGCCAACCGCCAGCTTATGTGGAAGTTCAGGTATTTCAGGATTGCTTAACCACGCTGCAAAGGTTGCAGATGCTGCATCCAGTCTCATTGCCAGAGCATCAATCCCTGATCGACAATTTTAGCGGCGGCATCCGAATGCAGATCAAGCAGCTCATAGAGCTCGACATTCACTCCGGCCAGTGTTGGTTTGCCTGCTTTCATCAACAGCCATGGCACCTTAGCCTCATCGCCATAGCGCTGGATCACCAGCAGCTCCAAGCCGCCAAGTGGCAAGCGATAGCCGTCAAGCACCCCTTTCACCTGACCGATAGAGAGGCGAAACTCGCGAATTTCAGCCTTATTCTTCAGCACACTGGTCAGCTCTCTCATCGCCGAGCCGGTCAGCGCCACGCCTTCGTTATGGACAATCTGTACCGTTTCGCCAGCCCCTGTTTTGACAGGCTCCACGTTGACACGGCCAACCGGGAACTGACCCAGCTTCTCATCACGCGCACGCATCATACGCGCCACACCGGCATCACGAACGATACCCGCTTCAACCTGCGGTACCGCCAGTGAAAATGCGATACGCTGCACGCCGAGTTTGGCATGCTTCTGCTCGCTGAAGGTCCACTCGCCGGTCATATCCATACACATCGCCACAATAGGAAGCGTAGCCTCTTCAACCTCTACATCCAGCTGGCCGATGGTCTCAAGGTAGAGGTGACGCAGACGTTCGCGCAACAGCAGAGCTGTTTCAGTCAACGCCAAAATCGAGCCGCGCAACACGCAGCCCGAACCGGAGCACTCATCGAGAAATAGATTCTCTTTCGTTTCAACAACAGCAAACAGGGTTGGCATAAAACGATTCTCAAGGAAATGAGCAGCCTCAGAACCGGTCAATGCATGCATGCGCGCCAGATAGTCCGACCACTCCACCCGCATGCAGCCATGGCGCAATGAAAGGGTTTTACCACTATGCAGTGCTTTGGTTACATCAGGCTGAATCAGGACAAGTTCACCCTCCTGCCAACCCTTCTCAAGGTTTTTGTCACCATCAACACTGCGTCCACCACGCAAGCCGCCCTGCACGCGCAACTCACTAATACCAACGAGACCCGCACTTGGTTTTCCAGCCGCAGCCAGATCAGCTTTTCGATCCATCCAGGAGCGCTCAGCATTTCGCCGGGCGATCTCAACACGAACATCCTCATCGAACACTCTAAATGCCAGCAGAGTAATCTTATCGCGCAGCCATGGGTCATCGGCTTTTTTCGCAGCTCTGCCACCAGCCATCTGGGAGAGCAACCAGATCGCCACCGGCTCCTCACCGTTAGCGCGCAGATCCTCAACGGCAGGTTCATCCAGTTTCATCTGCCCGGCCAGCAGCTGATCGAGTCGCTTGGCATCGAGCACCCAGCGCATCCAGAAACCGTGGCCTGTTTTCATCGCCAGCTTCCAGAGTGAGAGCCTGGCCCAGGTTCGCCGCAACATATGCTCACCCAGCTTCTCTTTGGCCAGCAGTGCCAGAATGCCGCCCTCATTTTTACTTCCCACCTTGGCAATCAGGTAACGCATCTGAGGTACAATTTCAGGCTCAAGCCCATAGGTTCGGATCAGGCGACTATCATCAGCAAGCAGAGAGGAGTCAGGCTGATGATGCAGAAAGGCCATCGGCGTTGCCGGCAACATCATCGACTCATAATTGGAGATACGCGCCACCTCAACCACACCCTCAAGGTAGTGCTTGAGAAACTCCTGCAGCGCCCAGACATAGAGACCACCGACAACACAGAGCATGACATGGTTGGTGGTTGCACTCTCCTCATCAGGCAGCGATGCGATGGCTGTTCTGATCAGGCGCAGCAGTAGCACATTTACGGCAGGCACCCATGGCGCGGCATCAGCCTGATCCTGCTTCCAACCCTGCTCCCAAAGCACTTCACAGACATTCAACAGTGCAGCAGCACCCTGTGGCTCTGCACACCAGTGGTGCAGCAGATCGCGGGAGATATGTGGATTCTGTTTGCGCAGATAGGCCACCATGGTACGCACTTTGGCATCCATCGGTGGCAGTGTGTGGGCAGAGACCTTTTCACCACGCACCATATAACGAATGGCATAATCCTGAAGCCTGCGCAGCGAGCCGGAGAGCGCTTTCTCGACAGCCATATCAACCGCAAACGGAATGTACTCGCCGGCATCCTGACCCGACATACGGATAGGCAAGCGACGCACCTCTACAGCACAGCGGTCACCCGGTTGCTCCTGGCGGTTGAGGATAGGCCGGTACCAGCTCCAGCGAAAATCAAAATAATCCGGTGAAATCATAGGTTGGAGAGTTTCCTTATATTCTTACAGATAATCAAGGTTTGGTAGCATTTCACATAGGTCGCTATAAATCCATAGATGGACTTTCTCTGTAAACTGTTAACATGCGCCGCATGCAGAGGATTTTTTACATAAGATGGCGAATTGCAGTGGCCGCTTTATCGATTCTGATTGCGCCATCGCTTGTGCTGGCTGCTGAGATAGCTGTCACCCTGCCACCTTTGGCAGGGCTGGTGAAAATGCTTGATGCAGAGAGTGAGGTGATGTGCCTGCTGCCTGCCGGCGCTGATCCGCACCGTTTCCAGATGCAGCCGCGTACTATTGAGCGGCTAAAAAGAAGTAAGCTGTTGATTCGCACTTCATTCGATGATGGCGGCTGGCCTCTGCCAGCGGATCATGAAAACGTACTCGATATCTGGCCCGACAAAGACCACGGCTGGGTTAGCCCTAAAGAGGTGCGCCTGATCCTGCCGCGTATTGCCAAAACCCTGATCAAGCTAGAACCTGAGCAGCGCCAGAAGATCAACAGCAACCTGGGCAAAGCCATCGCGTTGACTCACGACATTGAAAAGCAGTGGCAGCAGGCGCTCGCCCCGGCCAAAGCTGCAGGCATCATCATGCAGCACCCCTCCTGGCGCAGGCTGATGAACGATATGCAGATCCCGATTCTCAATGTGCTTGAGTCCGGTCATCACGGCCATGAACACGGGCCGCATGCACTCGATGATTCACTGCATCAGATTGATGAGCATCCCAACGCCTGGCTGATTAGCGATGCCGGACACAACAATCGGGCCCTGGCGTGGCTGCAGCAGCATAGTGAGCAAGCGGTTCACCATGTCACGCTTGATGCCCTCTCCGACTGCGGCACAAGCTGGGATCAGATGATGCTGCAGAACCTGCAACAGATATCCGGAGCAAAGCACTGATGGCCCAGAGCATTGTCAAAGTATCCCATCTCCGCTTCGGACCAGCCCATAAACCGATTCTGGATAACATCAGCCTGAATGTAGAGGCGGGTCATTTCATGGGCATCGTTGGCCCCAATGGCGCTGGCAAAAGCACACTGATCAACATTATTGCCGGGCTCACCCCGCCTGATGGCGGTCATATTGATCTAATGGGTGAATGCCTGACCCATTACAGTCGCCACCGCCTGCTCAAGCAGATCGGTTTCCTGCATCAACTGCATGATCATCAACCAAGACTGCCAATGCGCGTATCGGATGTGGTGGCTATGGGGCTGCCCGATTATGCCATGCCATGGCAGTACGGTGATGACAAAAAAGCCATTCTGGAAGCCCTGACCCTTGTCGATATGGAATCACTGGCAGATAAAGATTTCCGCCAGCTCTCAGGTGGTCAGAGGCAGCGTGTCCGCCTTGCCCGCGCTCTGGTCAGAAAACCGAAACTACTGCTGCTGGATGAGCCATCGGCAGCACTGGATAGCGTCAGTCAGGATCGCCTCTTCCGTCTGTTAAGACGCCTTTGTGATGAGACCGGTATGTGCGCGATTATGGTCGAGCATGATATCGCAGCCATCAGCTCGCATGTTGATTCCGTAGCCTGCCTGAATCGTCAGATTCATCACCACGCCATGAAGGGTGAAAATATCCCGGATGATGTCTGGCGCGCCATGTATGGCGAGCACATTCAGATTGTTGCCCACGATGCCGGCTGCATTGGCTGCACCCCAGGCAGCGAAGAAGCGAACCACGAATGAACACCAATAGACACGAATTACTACTGAAGGCGGAAGCTCATCAGATCGTCGGCTGCGCCATGGAGGTTCTCAACACGCTCGGGCATGGGTTTCTTGAAAAACCATATGAGAATGCGCTGGTCGTTGAGTTTGGACTGCAAGAGATCCCGTTCAAACAGCAGCCCCGATTTGATGTGAACTACAAATCTGTAAAGGTAGGCGAATTCATCCCTGACCTGGTCTGCTTTGATCAAATTGTCGTCGATACCAAATCGATTGATAGAATATCCAATCATGAAATCGGACAGATGCTGAATTATTTGAAGGTCACCGACCTGAAGCTCGGCCTTCTGCTCAATTTCAAACACTCAAAACTGCAATGGAAACGGGTCGTGTTAGATGGGAGTTTTGCATGAATGTCAATCGCAATACACCTCTTTTCATTCGTGTAAATTCGCGTTCATTCGCGGTTCAAAAGGTTACAGGGCATCATCATGATTGATCTGTTCAGCGATTTCCTCAACTCGCCGGTCATGGCTGCCAGCCTGCTTCCTGCCATTTTGATTGCCGTGGTTACCGCCTCGATGTCGGTGATGGTGATGGCGCATCGATTGTCATTCCTTACCGTCGGTGTTTCACACGCTTCACTGGCTGGCCTTGGTATTGCTGTTTCACTCTCTCTGCCGCTGCTGCCGGTTGCCACTATCTTCTCCGTGGCCATCGCCCTGCTGCTGGCGCTGATGCCCAAACGTCAGGGCATCTCAGAGGATGCAGGTACCGGCATACTTTTCGCCGGATCTATGGCGCTGGGCATCGTATTGATCTCCACCGCCACCACCACACGTGTAGACCTGTTCGGACTTCTGTTCGGAAACATCCTGACGGTCACCGCAGATGAGAAGCTCTGGCTCTATCTCTTGGGCAGCCTGATTCTGATTATCATGCTTCTAGCTTCACGCGCATGGTGGAGTATCGCTTTTGATGCCGTCACGGCTGAAGCCTCCGGCCTGCCGGTCAATGCGCTGCGTCTGCTGCTCTACGGACTGGTCGGACTAACCGTCATCCTCTGCGTCAAACTGGCTGGCATCGTCTTAACCGCAGGCCTTTTAGTGCTGCCCGCCGCCTGTGCCTGGCTATGGGGCAGATCGCTGGCAAGCCTGTGGCTACTATCGGTTGCATTCTCAATCACCGGCACTCTGGCGGGACTAATCTGGTCCTATGCGCAGGAATGGCCTTCCGGTGCATCGGTTGTGCTGGCACTATGCGCCCTGTTCGTAATTAGTTGGGCCACGCATGGCATCCGCGCAGCGATCACGACGCAAAAGTAGCAGACAGTATTTTTTAGCAAGCAGAGGGGAAAAGAGATGGCAGAGAGCAGTCGCGATCAGGGATCAAGAGCAGGCATTGTTGTCCGCATACTCGCCAGCGCTTACGACCTCACCATTCTATTCGGTGTCACCATGATACTGGTCGGCATTCCCATCACCATCAGCGACCAGGCTCTCGGCATCATGCCACCGCAATGGCTGCAGGGACTACTCTTCCTGACTGTCGTGGGTGCTTATTTCATCGGCTTCTGGGTCAGAGGCGGCGCCACCACCGGCATGCGCCCATGGAAACTACGATTGGCTATGCTTGAGACCGGTGATCCACTAACACCGTTTACAGCCAGCATCCGTTTTGCCGGACTGATGGTCACCTGGATGGCTCTCTCTATGACCCTCTGGTACATCGCCACCAAGGATACCAATCACTTCCTCTTCTTTGTTGCCGCCTCCATTCCAGCGCTGAGCATGCTGGTTATGTTCCTGAGCAAAGAGAAGCTGGCGCTGCACGATCTGATCTCCGGCTCTACCGTCTACAGGTTGAAACTGAAATGAAAATGAGTGCCAGCGATATCTTCTTCAAAATCGGCCTCTCGGCATGGCTGCTCGGCGCAGGCGGCACAGCCCTTGTGTTCATGCTCTCATGGCTTGATGTCATGACTACCGACGGCATCGACTGGCGCATGGTCTGGATCATCTGCGGCGCCGGCGGCCTCGCCTCGATCATTATCGGCGGCGTCTTCAATATCTGGAAAAAGTAAACCTCTGCTATATTCGCAGCAGCTACATCACTCAGCCCATCCGACCTACCAACCCCAGCTAGACCTCCCCTAGTTCGAGTCCTGTACGGGGAGCCAGTCCTGGACAGTAACGGGCACTAATTCCTGTCTTTCCATTCCTCACAGTGCAATCCGTCTTAGTTCAGCTATAATAAAAACTACGGGAATGGGTGTGCGTGTATTTATTGCCCCCCGTGTTACTGAAACGGGGGAAGGCGTTGGGCGCTACTGGTGACCGTCGTAGTTCGGCCACATCCGGTCATTCGGCTTGGAAGTTTATTGTCGCCGTGCGCTAGTTGAAAACTATGCAATTTCATTGCAAGCCTGTGCGTAGCACAGTGCCTTTATAGTTTTTGACTCTTGCACGCGGTTAGCCAAAACGCGGCCTTGACGATTTTAATCGTCTGCGTATTTGCTGTGCGAACCTATGGAATTTATTCCATAGTGGTTAAGTATGTTTTAATTTTTTTCTAGGTATGCTTAAATGAGCTCTATTGAAGTTCACTTAAAGAGGGTAGAAATTATATGTTTGAATCTAAACCCACTCAGGTGGATGAATCACCTTTTTCGGCGATTGTAGATATCACCCATGATGCAATCATTTCTATTGATCAGGACCAGAATATCGTATTTTTCAACAAGAGTGCAGAAGATATTTTTGGATACAAAACCAGTGAGATATTAGGTGAATCGATTGATTTGCTAATACCTGAGTCCTTCCGCGCCTTACATCGAAAACATGTGGATGCATTCGTTGACGGGGAGCACGTTGTCCGCCCCATGAATGGGTATAGGGAAGTTCAAGCACTGCGTAAGGATGGGGCAGTCTTTTATGCTGAGGTTGCTGTTGCTAAGGCCCTAGTGAATGGCAATCCAATCTATTGTGCAACATTGCGCGATGTTACCGATCGAATTCATTCTCAGGAGCTTCTGCAAGTCAGTGAAGAGCGTTTCAAGATGGCTGTCGAGGGAATTAATGATGGTCTGTGGGATTGGGATCTCCTGACTGATGAAGTGTATTACTCGCCTCCCTGGTTTAAGATGCTTGGCTACGATGCCGATGAGTTTGAACCGCATCTGGAGACATGGGCTGAGCTTGTTCATCCGGATGATAAGGTGATGGCACTTCAGCATGTCCAAGAATATGTAACTGGAAAAACTGACAATTTAGAGTTCGAAATGCGCATGCGCCATAAGGAAGGTCGCGATGTTTTCGTTCTGAACCGGGCTAAATTGATAAGGTGCGAGCCAGATGGTAAACCAGTTCGACTTGTCGGGACGCATATTGATATCACTGAGCGTGTACTGGCCAGAGAACAAATAAAGCACCTATCCAATCTTCGCTTGGCCTTGAGTAAGACCATCAAGGCTGTGATGGACAGCCAGAGCAAAGATGAGTTGCTTCAAAAAGCATGCCGCTACGCGGTTGAGTTTGGTGGGCTCAAGATGGCATGGGCAGGTCTGATAGATGAAGAGAGTGGAGCAGTCAGGCCGGTAGCCAAATACGGTAATGGCTTGGAATATCTGGAAGGTATCGAGATTACAACCAAGGAGGATGACTCATCGGGGCGTGGTCCTACCGGCATAGCAGTGCGTGAAAATCGACCGTATTGGTGCCAAAATTACCAGAACGATCCACTCCTAACGCCATGGCAGGAGCGAGGAGCGCAATGTGGTTGGTGTTCATCTGCCGCCATTCCTATACACAGCAACGGCAAGGTTATGGGGGCAATCAACTTTTATGCCGATGTAATCAATGCTTTTGATGAAGAGGCACAAAGCCTGCTTCTGGAAATGGTGGTGGGAATTGAGCAGGGGCTTGCTTCCTATGATCTGCGGGACAAAAACAATGCATTGGAGAAAGACCTCCAAGAGAGTGAAGCGAAACTCAATGCCATTATTGAGGCATCGCCTGTGCCAATTGCTCTGATCGATGAGCAAGAGAGATTCATATATCTGAATAATGCGTTTATAAAGATACTTGGTTATACCTTGGATGATATTCCCACACTGGCCGACTGGTGGCCTCGCGCCTATCCCTTCCCGAAATACCGTGAGGCGCTAATTATTGATTGGCAGAGGCGGATGGTAGAATGCAAGCGTGATGGGAAAGCCTTTCTACCGATAGAAGATGCGGATATTACCTGCAAGGATGGTTTGGTCCGCAATTTTATCGTTGAGGCCACAAGCCTGAGTGGCGACTTCAGTGAAACAAATCTCGTTACACTGTATGAATTCACCGAGCAAAAAAATGCAAAGCTGGAAATCATGGCTGGAAAAGAGCAGTTGAAAGAAGCCTTGAGTGACATCGTTCGGGCGATGTCGGCAATGGGAGATGCTGCAGATCCTTATACTGCTGGTCATGAGTCAAGGGTTGCTGAGATAGCTGCGGCTATTGCTTTGGAAATGGGTTTAAATGACTTGCAGATTGAGGGCATTCGACTGGGTGCCCTGATCCATGATATTGGCAAGATTTCTGCTCCTATCGAAATCCTCAGCAAGCAGGGGAAGCTGACCGAACAGGAATATAGCCTGATAAAACTTCATGCGCAGACAGGCTATGATATTATCAAGGGTTTCAATTTCATTTGGCCGCTGGAAGATATTATTCATCAGCATCATGAGCGCATGGATGGGACGGGTTACCCTCAAGGCCTCAAGGGTAGTCAGATATGTCTGGAGGCACGCATTGTTGCCATAGCAGATGTGGTAGAGGCTATATCCTCGCACCGGCCTTATCGGCCCGATCTTGGTCTTGAGATAGCAATCAATGAAATCAAGGCCCATCGCGGAAGTCGCTATTGGCCGGATGCTGTGGATGCTTTTCTGCGACTCGTTGACAAAAATAAGTTGCCGGTATCTCTCAATGCCAAGGAAGGCGAATAATATGAATCTACTCAATATCATGTTTCGCATATTGTGCATTCTGATAGGCGTTGAGATTTTTGTGATGCTTCTGTTCAGCCTATATGGTGTTCCTGATACCCTGTGGCGAAACATTGCCGATGCATTGTTGCTGGCCCTGTTTAGTGCGCCTTTTCTTTACCAGCTGGTCTTTAAACCCTTAAAACGGCATCACCGCATGGAAAGCGACATGAGACAATTGCATGTGGTTGTTCGGATGTTGTCCAATACAATGAGAAAACGCGATTCGTCAGTATCCCAACATGACAGCGCAGTCACCACGCTGGCGAGGAGTATAGCTCAGGGAATGGGGCTGGATGATGATCAGGTTGAAGGAATCCGTATTGCAGGCACATTGCACGATATTGGGAACATCTGGCTACCGGCCAGAATTCTTGCCAAGCCGGGAACATTAAATACAGAAGAGTTTGAGCTCGTTAAGCAGCACACCCATTATAGCTTAGATATTCTGAAAGATATCGTATTCCCCTGGCCTGTGGCCGAGGATGTATACCAACATCATGAGCGCATGGATGGTTCGGGTTACCCACTTGGTCTCAAAGGAGACCAGATCAACGTTGGGGCACGCATTATCGCTGTTGCAGATACGGTTTGCGCTATGAACGCGCACCGTCCCTACCGGCCAGCCTTTAGCATGGAGGAAATACTGGAAACATTAGAGAAACAGCGTGGAAAGAAATTCGATGCCACGGTTGTCGATGCTTGCCTCAAACTGTTCGATTCAGGCTTTAGTTTGGATGACGCCTCATTGAGATAAATAGCAATTGTCCAGTAAAATGACTGATTGTAAGTATATTTTTAAATTCGAATCTTTTTTAGCTATTTGACCGGCCATAGTTGGCCGACTGCTGCCGATCACGACAGGCGACTCACGGCCGGTTTGAGACAGTCAGAAGTTGAGAAGAACCACCTCATTCCAATGGTGCCCAGTTTTGTCCTGCACGGGGAGCCGCGTGATACTCGAACCATAAGATTTGCCAAAACAAAAAAAGCGCCCAGAGGCCAAGGCATCCGAGCGCTTTTCAGCTTACAGGTTTATTGAATCAGAACAGCCAGGGGGCTGCCTGTTTGCGGGATGCCTCATAGCTGCGGATGGCATCTGATGATTCATGCAGGGTCAGGCCGATATCATCCAGGCCGTTGAGCAGGCAGTGCTTGCGGAACTCATCAACTTCAAAGGCGAAGCTTTCACCTGTCGGGGTGGTGACCGTCTGCGCCTGCAGATCAATCGTCAGCGCATACCCTTCACTGGCGTAGGTCTCTTTGAAGAGCTGATCAACAACCGCATCATCAAGCACAATCGGCAGGATGCCGTTCTTGAAACAGTTATTATAGAAGATGTCGGCAAAGCTCGGGGCAATCACACAGGTGAAACCGCAATCGAGAATCGCCCACGGTGCATGCTCGCGGGATGAGCCACAGCCGAAGTTTTCACGGGCCAGCAGTACCTGCGCACCCTGATAGCGTGGCAGATTGAGTACGAAATCGGCACGTTTGGGGCGATTGGTGCAATCCATCTCAGGCTCACCGCGATCCTCATAACGCCACTCATCAAACAGGAACGGGCCATAACCGGTTCGTTTGATGCTTTTCAGAAACTGCTTGGGAATAATCGCATCGGTATCAACATTGGCGCGATCCATCGGCGCAACCACGCCGTTTAAAGTTGTAAATGCCTGCATATTTTTTTCTCCTTCGGAGTGTGAGGTGTGAAGCGTGAGATGTTAGGCGCGATATATGTGAAGGGATGTCCTTACCCCTCACTCCTTACGCCTCACCCCAAATCCTTATCCCACTCCCTTATATCGACAAAATGGCCGGCGATGCCGGCTGCTGCTGCCATGGCAGGACTAACCAGATGGGTGCGCCCACCCATGCCCTGACGGCCTTCAAAGTTGCGGTTGGAGGTGGAGGCACAACGCTCTCCCGGCTCCAGACGGTCGGCATTCATCGCCAGACACATCGAACAGCCCGGCTCGCGCCACTCAAAGCCCGCTTCAGTGAAGATAACATCCAGCCCTTCAGCCTCAGCCTGCTGTTTCACCAGACCTGAGCCCGGTACAGCCAGTGCCAGCTTCACATTAGCGGCCACCTTTTTACCTTTTACCACTGCAGCTGCAGCACGGAAATCCTCAATGCGGCCATTGGTGCAGGAGCCGATAAAGACCTTATCAATCTGAATCTCGGCAATCGGTGTGCCTGCTGAAAGCCCCATATAATCAAAGGCGCGCTGCCACCCTTCGCGCTGCACCTCATCTCGGGCATCAGCCAGATCAGGAATCGCTGCAGTGACCGGCAGCACCATCTCAGGGCTTGTGCCCCAGCTTACCTGCGGCACGATCTCGGATGTATCGTAAACCAGCTCAGCATCAAACTCGGCATCAGCATCTGAATAGAGCTCAGACCACATCGCTTCTGCCTTGTCCCAATCAATATCGTTTGGTGAATAGGGACGCCCCTTCACATATGCGAGCGTGGTTTCATCCACGGCTACCATGCCGCAACGTGCGCCAGCCTCAATTGCCATGTTACAGAGGGTCATGCGACCCTCCATTGAGAGCGCCATAATCGCTTCACCGGCAAACTCCAGCGCGTAACCTGTGCCACCGGCTGTGCCGATCTTGCCAATAATAAACAGTGCCACATCCTTGCCTGTAATACCGGCCGGCAGCGCGCCATTGACACTGATACGCATCACCTTGGGTTTTTGCTGAATCAGACACTGGGTGGCCAGCACATGCTCCACTTCGGAGGTGCCGATGCCCATTGCGATTGAACCGAAAGCGCCATGCGTGGAGGTGTGGGAATCACCACAGACCACAGTCATGCCGGGCAGAATCAAGCCCTGCTCAGGGCCCATCACATGCACCACACCCTGACGGATATCGTTCATGCCGAATTCTGTAATACCGAACTCTTCACAGTTGGCATCCAGTGCCTCTACCTGCGTACGCGATACGGCATCGGTAATACCCAGAGCGCGATCTGTGGTCGGTACATTGTGATCGGGTGTCGCCACGGTAGCACTGATCTTCCACGGCTTGCGGCTGGTCAGGCGTAGCCCCTCAAAGGCCTGCGGGCTGGTCACTTCATGCACCAGATGACGATCAATATAGAGCAACATGGAACCATCTTCGTTCTCTTTAACGACATGCTGCTGCCAGACTTTATCAAACAGTGTTTGACCCATATGCGAACCCCTTATTTCAACGCGAGAAGAGTAGACCTCTTTCGGGAGAGTAAATCTCAACCGAATTGCAAGCATAACGTTGACTAAACCATAAACAAAAGGAAATATTCTCTACATGAAGTTGAGTTTTTCTCATGCCTGAAAGAAAACTTCCGTCGCTCAATGCGCTGCGGGCATTTGCTGCGGTGGGAACACACCTGAATCTGAAGGCCGCAGCGGACGCCCTGTTTGTCACCCCTTCAGCACTCAGCCACCAGATTAGAGGACTCGAACAAAACCTTAACACCCAACTGTTTATCCGCACGCGCAGCGGACTACAACTGACATCTGCCGGAGCGAGTATCCTGCCCGGCATTCAGCAGGCCTTTGATCTGCTTGCCGACAGCATGGCGCAACTGCAGACGAGGCCGGAGCAGCAGGTCCTGACCGTAAGCATGTTATCCACCTTTGCCATGCGCTGGTTTATCCCCCGCCTCTCAGGCTTTCAAAAACTGCATCCGAATATCGAGATCCGCATCGCCACCTCGATTGAACCGGTAGATTTCAGGCATGAGGATGTCGATTGCGCCATTCGCTCCGGCCATGGCAATTGGCCCGGCCTGAATGTGGACAAGCTATTCTCAGAGCGACTGACTCCCGTCTGCAGCCCGAAGATTGAACTGAAAACAATCGAGGAGCTACAGCAGCAGACACTATTGCATGCCAGGCTCAGACCCGACGACTGGCATATGTGGCTGCGCTCAGCAGGCGTGAGTGAGCTGCGCCCGGCCCATGAGCAGACCTTCGAAACGAGAAACTTTGCCATTCAGGCCGCCATTGATGGCCTCGGCATCGCCATTGTTGATCCGGCACTGGTGAAAGATGAACTGCTTTCAGGCCGCCTTCTGCAGCCGTTTGCCCAGTCACTGCCAAGTGAAAATGCCTATCACCTTGTCTCTGCGCCGTGGCAACAGCAGACAGCCTCACTGACCTCATTTCGCGACTGGCTGCTGGATGAGGCGCGCAAGTGACTGGCCGATTTAAGCCTCTACCGTTATGCTCCGGCACCTAATGTTTTTGGAGGGGTGTAATGTCCATCAAATCGGATAAGTGGATTCGCCGCATGGCACAGGAGCACGGCATGATTGAGCCGTTTGTCGACGGTCAGGTCAAACGCAATGAGAAAGATGAAGGCATCGTATCCTACGGCCTCTCCTCTTACGGCTATGACGTGCGCTGCTCTGACGAGTTCAAGATATTCACCAACATCAACTCCGCGATTGTCGATCCGAAAAACTTCGATGCCAACAGTTTCGTCGATGTGAAATCAGACGTCTGCATCATTCCACCCAACTCATTCGCACTGGCACGCACCATGGAGTACATGCGCATTCCGCGCTCGGTACTGACCATCTGCCTCGGCAAATCGACCTATGCCCGCTGCGGCATCATCGTTAACGTCACCCCGCTTGAGCCTGAGTGGGAGGGTCATGTCACCCTTGAGTTCTCCAACACCACACCACTGCCGGCCAAGATTTATGCCGGTGAAGGCGTGGCTCAGTTCCTCTTCCTGGAGTCGGACGAAGAGTGTGAAACCTCATATAAGGATAAAGCCGGTAAATATCAGGGACAGACGGGCGTGACCGTACCAAGGTTATAATATGAAACTTTCTGAGATTCTCGGCGCAGCCACCAAACCACTCTTCTCATGCGAGTTTTTCCCACCCAAGACCGACAAGGGTGAAGAGAATCTCTGGAACTGCCTGCGCGAACTACAAACAATCAACCCGGCTTATGCTTCGGTCACCTATGGTGCCGGCGGCACAACCCAGGATCGCACCAAAGGTATTGTCACTCGCATCAAGGATGAGACAGGGCTATCAGCTGTGGCTCACCTGACCTGCGTAGGAGCCTCCAGAGATCAACTGGCCGATCTGCTTGCCGATTACCGTGCAGCAGGCATTCAGAATATCCTGGCCCTCAGAGGCGATGCGCCGGAGGGGATGGATCACTTTCAGGCCACCGAAGGTGGTTTTAGCCATGCTACCGACCTGATCGCATTTCTGCGCGAACAGGGTGATTTCTCGATCGCCTGCGCCACCTACCCCGAGGGGCATCCTGAATCAAAGGGTGGTGTCGCTGATGATATCCGCTACCTGAAAATGAAACAGGACAATGGTGCCGACTGCGCCATCACCCAATACTTTTTCGATAATGAAGCCTTTTTCCGTTTTCGTGATAGCTGTGACAAAGCAGGCATTACCATGCCGATTATTCCGGGTATCATGCCGATCGGAAACTTTGATCAGATTGTCCGTTTCTCATCGATGTGCGGAACCAGCATCCCGGCATGGCTGCATGAGAAGATGGACCCGGTTCGCGAAGATCTCGATGCGGTCGCCAAACTCGGTATCGAACTGGCTGCCAGCCAGTGCCGTGAGCTACTTGAGCAGGGAGCACCCGGCCTGCACTTCTACACCCTGAATAAATCTGCCGCGACTATTGCCATCCATGGAAAGATCAGCGATTATCTCTAAATGATCATCTGGCGGGCGCTCTCCGAAAAGATGGCTGTCTTCACAGTCATTTTCGCTGTTGTCGCTTACGCCTTCCCCGCCGCATTCCTGATTTTTCAAGATGTTTTTCTCTGGTGTTTTGCCGCCACCATGTTTGCGCTCGGTGTGGTTCTCAAACCTGAAGAGGCACAGTCAGCTATCGCCAAACCACTGAGCATTGCACTCGGTGTGGCCATGCAGTTCTGGATTATGCCGATGCTCGGTTTTACCGCCGCTCTGATCGCCACATGGCAGGGAGCAACGCCAGCTATGGCACTGGGTTTCATTATTGTCGGTTGTGCACCGGGTGCTATGGCCAGCAATGTCATCACCTATCTGGCAGGTGGTGCCGTCGCCTTCTCGATTGCCATGACCATGGTCGCCACCATGTTCTCACCGATACTGACGCCTCTGCTGGTGGAGCTGCTTGGCAGCGCTTATATGGAGATCCCCTTCTGGCCGATGATGCAGACGATCCTGCTTACCGTTGCCCTGCCACTGGCACTAGGCATGGCACTGCGCACCCGGCTGAGCAGTCACATGCTCAATCAGGCTGCCATCATTGCTCCCGGCATCGCATCTATAGCCATTATCATTATCTGTGGTTTTGCCGTAGCCAGCAATCACGATCAACTGGCCAACACGCCGCCTATCGTGTTTGTGCTGGTGGTACTACTCAATGGACTGGGTTACATGCTCGGTTGGTTTGCCGGCAAACTGTTCCGCTTTGAGCGCAGCTATCGCATCACGCTAAGCATTGAGATAGGCATGCAGAACGCAGGCCTGGGCGTGGCACTGGCACTGCAGCATTTTGAACCTGAAACTGCCCTTCCCGGCGCCCTGTTTGCCGTCTGGTGCATTGTCACCGCCGCAGGCATGACCCGCTGGTTACATAGAGACGGCCACGACGCAGACGTTCCTGCAGCCATCTAACACAATCACAAAAAGCTCATCTCGGATGAACGGGTAATATCAACCTATGGCGGCTGTTTTAGCATTGCTCAAACATAAAAAATCCAACCACGAATACCCCAGGGCACTCTCTCTCAAGCAAGCTTGATTCACCTTGTACACTCGAATTTTCACGAATGACAAGATATTCATTGCTATGACAAACATCAGTCTTCAGCTAAATAGTAAGCCGGAGAGGGTGCCCTGGGGCATTCGTGGTTAGCCTATCTGCCACATCACGGTGACCTTTCCCCTGCATTCCCGCAAGTTGCGCGATGAAGCAAAAAAAGGCCGTGAAAGCAGGAGCTAACACGGCCTCAGTGGAATCAATGCGCGATCACCGTTTGTCGATTGGCGTGTACGGGGCGTCGAACTTTCCGGTATAGATCTGGGATGGACGATAGATACGGCCCTGACCCAGCTGCTCTTTCCAGTGTGCCAACCAGCCTGAAACACGGGCAATGGCAAAGATCGGGGTAAACAGATCGGTCGGGATACCCAGTTTGCGATAGACAATGCCGGAATAGAAATCGACATTCGGGCAGATACCCTTTTTACCCAGCGTGCTTTCGGAGAGCTTCTCGATCTGACGGGCAATACGATAATCAATATCGCTACCTATCTTATCGGTCAGCTGTTTGTAGAGCTTCACCAGCAAGGTCGCGCGTGGATCACGGGTTTTGTATACACGATGCCCAAGACCCGAGATCTTCTCTTTACGCTCCAGCTTGCCATTCAGATACGACTCAGCATTTTTGACCGTGCCAATCTCATCCAGCATCTGCAACACATCTTCATTGGCACCACCGTGCAGAGGTCCGGATAGTGATCCGATCGCGGCACTGATTGAGGTATAGGGATCAGCAAGACTTGATGCCACGACCAGCGTGGAGAAGGTGCTGGCATTCATCGTATGTTCGGCATGCACGATAAAGGCCACATCAAGAATCCGCTCAGTCAACGGGTAGGGCTCATCACCGGTAAGCATATAATAGAAGTTGGCGGCATGTGAGAGATCATCGCGCGGCGCAATCGGATCATCACCGCGACGCATGCGTGCATGTGCAGCGACCAGTGTCGGCAGTTTGGCAATCAGATTGACACAGACGTCATCGACAGTTGCTTGAGCCAGTGTGCCGACAAGGGTTCTCGGGTAGGGATAGAACATACCGAGAGCTGCAACCGTAGCCTGCAGACTGTCCATCGGATGTGCCGATTCGGGAAAACTTTTCATCATGTCACGAATACGGAACTTGATGCGGCGATGTCTCTTCAATCTGGTTTCAAAGGCTTCCAGCTGCTCAGCCGTTGGCAGCTCACCATAAAGCAGCAGATAGGAGGTCTCTTCAAAGGTGGAGTTCTCGGCCAGCGTCTCGATATCGATGCCACGATACTCCAGATGCCCGACCTGGCCATCGACAAATGAAACGGCCGATTCGGCTACCGGAATACCTGCCAGCCCGGGTGAAAAACATGAAATAGACTCTTCTCTCTTTTGACTGTCTGCCATCGCTCAAACCACTCCTATACTCATTAACCCCGAAGAAACTTCAGCCTTCGGATGGAACCAAGCTGAAAGATAACAAAACAGAGGGATAATTTCCCGTTCTCATTTCGCATCCTGATTCAACCGCTACCAAGAGGATGGCTCCGATTCACTACATCATGCAGACGGGCACGGGTGACATGCGTATAGATCTCGGTGGTGGTGACATTGGCATGGCCCAGCAGCATCTGCACAGCCCGCAGATCAGCGCCATGATTGAGCAGATGGGTGGCAAAGGCGTGGCGCAGGGTATGCGGTGATGGCAATGGTGAGAGGCCTGCCTGAAGCGCATACTGCTTGATCCGCAGCCAGAAATTCTGTCGTGTCATCGGTTTGCCACCGCGTCCGGCAAACAGGTAGGAGCCGGATTTCTCTTTCGGACGCATCGCCAGCCACTGCTGTAGCCAACTTGCCGCCTCTGCACCAAAGGGTACCAGCCGCTCTTTATCCCCCTTGCCGATCACACGCACCAGCCCTCCGGCAAGATCAACATGGGAGAGACGCAGCTCCACCAGCTCAGTCACCCGAAGACCGGTGGCATAGAGTATCTCCAGCATACAGCGATCACGCAGTCCGGTTGCGCTATGAATGTCCGGCGCATTGATCAGCGCCTCCACGCTCTGCTCACTGATCAATTTGGGCAGTGGCCGAGATTTACGCAGCTTGGGAAGATGGCGGGCAGGGTGATCCTCTCGCAAACCCTGATCCTGCAGGTAGCTGTACCAGGTTGAGAGCGCACTACGACGGCGCTGAATCGTACTCTCTTTCAATCCGACTCTGCGTAGTGACGCAAGATAGTCTAACACGGCCTGCTGATCAGCCGTATCCAATGCGGTTTTCGCACCCTGAAAGAAGGTCTCAGCATGCAGAAGATCGGAGCGGTAGGACTCAGTGGTTTTTGAAGACCAGCCACGCAGCATCGCCAGCCGCTGCAGATGGCCGGTAATTGCCTCTTCATTTTTCAGTTGCGGGGAAGACATATGCACACCCTAATCTCATCACAGGATACCTGTCATCGCAGAAACCATCTTATCATGCTACAGTTCGCCGCGTTGAGACCAAAGTGAGATCAAGTGCGCTTTTAGAACAACAGAATTTTCCTGCTTAAAACCCCCAAGATTTAAAGTTTGATAAATTCATCATGCAACAGGAGCAACAACCCTGTCCAGGGCACACTGCAGTAGCAGATGTGTGAATAACACTTGATATAAAAGCGTCTGCAGAGGAATCTGCAGCTTATTGAGAATGTGCCGGCGTTCTCTATATGTTTAGATGAAACCGGTACAAACAAAAAGAGCCCGCAGATAAATCTGCAGGCCCTTAAAGTCAGGTGTCAGGTCTAATTAGATAAAGACCTAACGCGCATCTTAAGTGTTATTAACACTTAAGATGCTTGTTGGTACCGAGGACTGGAGTCGAACCAGCACTTCCGTGAGGAAACTGGCACCTGAAGCCAGCGCGTCTACCAATTCCGCCACCTCGGCTTAGACGTCTCTTACAGCTCAGCTGCAAGAGGCGCGCAATCATAGGATGGAGCATCATAGTGTCAAGAAAGAAAAGCAGTTCGCTTGAAAGTTTTAAATGGTCAGAGAAATCGGCCAAGCAGAGTAAAGATCCACGCAGCAGCGATGAGAGTCGCGGCAATCGCCGCCCTGCCCGCAGTGGAGAAGAGGAACCTGGCAACAGGCGCCCGGCCCGTCGCGGTGAAGAGAGCCGTGGTGATCGCCGGCCAGCGCGCAAAGGCGCAGTCGATAAGAAGCCGTATGGCGACAAAAAGGGTGGCCATGCAAAACATGCAAAAGGGCCACGCAAAGATCAACCGATGTGGACAGGCAAAGTTTCCGCCCATCCCGACGGTTTTGGTTTTGTTGATGTAGAGGGACTTGAGAAAGGGCTCTTTCTGCCGCGCGAAGAGATGCGCGAACTGATGCATGGTGACATTGTAGAGGTGCGCGTTGTGCATAGCCGCGGCCGTGAATCAGCCGAGCTGGTGCGAATCATTGAACACGCCCCGACCACCATTGTCGGTCAGTTTATCATTAAGGATAGCGTCGGCATCGTGCAGCCCCGCTCACGCAAAATGCCGCAGACCATTCTGATCAAACGCAACGATGCTAATGGTGCAACCGATGGCGACTGGGTACGTGTTGAAATTTCGCGTAGCCCGGGCCACCTCACCGGCAAGGTACTGGAAACCCTCGGTGAGAATCTCGCGCCATCGGCGCTGATCGATCTGATCGTTGCCGAGCAGCAGCTCTCAGAGAGCTTTCCGCCAGCGGTTACAGCTGAAGCGGAGAAATTCTCCGACACCGTTAATAAGGATGATCTCAAAGGTCGCAAAGACCTCAGGGAGCTACCGTTTGTCACCATCGATGGGGAAGATGCCCGCGATTTCGATGATGCGATCTGTGTACTACCACGCGGTGAAGGTTTTGAAGCGTGGGTGGCCATTGCTGATGTCGCCCAATATGTGCTACCGAAATCGGCACTGGATGTGGAGGCGCTGGCACGCAGTAACTCATTCTACTTCCCTGATCGTGTCATCCCGATGCTGCCGGAGAAGCTCTCCAACGGTCTCTGTTCCCTTAATCCGAAAGTGGCTCGACTGGCGATGACCGTGCGTATGCGCTTTGATGCCAACGGCACCCGCCGCTCTATCCATGTCTATGAATCAGTGATTCATTCTCAGGCCCGTCTCACCTACGATCAGGCGGCCAGCTGGATTGAAGATAACGACGCCTCAGCCGTTGAGAGTGATGTTGCGCGCAACATGCTTGATGATGCAACGCGCCTGTTCCGCAAACTGGAGCGCAAACGTGCTCAGCGCGGCGCCCTTGATCTGGATATGCCGGAAGTTCGTGCCACCCTTGAAAATGATGTGGTCACCGATCTGAAAGAGAGTTCTCGCAATATCGCCCATCGCCTGATTGAGGAGATGATGCTGGCGGCCAATACCGCCATTGCCGAGTTTATGGAGGTGCGCGAATGCGACCTTCTCTATCGTGTGCATGCTCCACCGGAGCGTCAGGCGATTGAAACCCTGAATGAGTTCCTTGCCCCCTTCGGCCTGTTTGTAAACCTGCCCAAGCTTAAATCCGATGATGCCAATGTACGTCCGGGTAGCGTGCAGCGGGTACTGGAACAGTCAGAAGGCAAACCTTTTGCCCATGTGCTGCACCGCCTTGTACTGCGTTCACTGCAGCGCGCTGAATATACGCCGAAGAACCAGGGCCACTTTGGCCTGGCTTATAAATCGTATGCCCACTTTACCAGCCCGATCCGCCGTTATGCCGATCTGATTGTGCATCGTCGCCTCAAAGCACTCGTGCGTGGCACCGACCCCAACAAGGTACAGCACAAGAGCACGCTTGAAGCGATCGGCACACAGACCTCCACGCAGGAGCGCAAACAGCAGCGCGCCGAATGGGATACCCGTGCCATGCTGGCCGCCCTCTTCCATCAGAAGGATGTCGGCAAAACCATGTCTGCACGCATTGCCGGACTGACCAAACGTCGCATCTTCTTTGAACTGGAGCCGACCATGGCTGAAGGCGGACTCTCTGTTGATGATCTGCCGGGTTCATTTGAACTGGATGAGACCGGCCACCAGCTCATCGCCAAACGCGGTGGTGCCTCTTATCACCTTGGTGATCAGCTAGATGTGGTGATCGACAGTGTCGATCCGGTACGTGGCGCAATCAACCTTCGACTGGCATAAAATCAACGTAGATGGCCCCTGCATCTGCAGGGGCTGATCTGCTGTTGCGCAATCGCCATTCTTAGGCAGGATTCCCGCCGCTTTGTTGTAGTACGCCGGGATGGTGGAACTGGTAGACACAAGGGACTTAAAATCCCTCGGTAGCAATACTGTACGGGTTCGACTCCCGTTCCCGGTACCAACAAGCCAATGTGAACATTGATAATGTTAACATTGGCGCGTTAGAAGGTTTTAACGCGTTAGGAAGAGGCGATTTATCGCCTCTATCTTTCCGATCTAAACACCCTTTTGTGCTACATGGAAGTGGCGCGTCAGGAATAGATGCTTCATCATCTCTATCGCCCGTCACTACTCACCAACAGGACCCAATACATGTTCATCAAAACCAACAAAAAAACCGGACAAGAAGAGGCCATCAGCAGCGAAGAGATGGTCAGCGTATTAGAAGATGATCTGCGCAAATCCGATGATCTTGATGAAGTATTAACCGAGATCGTGATGGGCACGTATGAACACAGCAACGCAACCGCCACCTACAAGTACAAATCATAAACTTACACATCCTTCTGAAAATCAGCACCTCTTTGACCACCAACAAAATCTTTGTCCCCCATATGGGGGATAGCGGCATGCTCTTTTCTGGTCTATAACAGTCATTATCAGGAAGAGTAAGAACACAATGGAATGATTGAAGGAGCCCAATATGGGTGTAAACAGTGACGATGATGATGGCAGCGGCGATGCATGGAACCGCAATCCTAAAGCGGGCGGCCTCGGTGATTTCGACAAGCCGAACTATCTGCTTGTTATACTAATCGCGGTGTTCGCAGTCGTGGCGGGCGTGGCTGTAGTAGCCGCATAAAGGATAACAAAAGGCCCGCAGGTGACTGCGGGCCTTTTGCATGTTACGGGTAAAAAGATCAGACGTAAGCGAGCCAATCCTTGTGGGCTTCACTTCTGCCATGTACCACATCGAAATACTTCTTCTGCAACACTTCAGTAACCGGGCCGCGAGAACCACTACCGATGGTGCGACCATCAAGTTCGCGGATCGGTGTAACCTCAGCAGCAGTACCGGTAAAGAATGCTTCATCGGCAACATAGACTTCATCACGGGTGATGCGCTTCTCACGAACCTCATACCCCTCCTCTTCGGCCAGGCGGATGACTGTCTGGCGGGTGATGCCATCGAGTGCACTGGTCAGCTCCGGCGTGTAGATCACACCCTCGTAAACCATAAAGAAGTTCTCACCACTGCCTTCGGCAACAAAACCGTCCACATCCAAAAGCAGCGCTTCATCATAGCCATCACGCAGTGCATCGGAGAGTGCCAGCATGGAGTTAATATACTGACCATTGGCCTTGGCCTTGCACATGGAGACATTCACATGATGGCGGGTGAACGATGAGGTGCGGATACGAATACCCTTCTCCAGCGCATCCTGACCCAGATAGGCGCCCCAGCTCCAGGCGGCAACAATGACATGTGTTTTCAGATTATCAGCACGCAGGCCCATGCCTTCTGAGCCGTAGAAGACCATCGGACGCAGGTAAGCTGAGTCGAGATTGTTCTCACGAACCGCAGCCAGCTGCGCCTCATTGATCTCCTCTTTGGAGAAAGGCATCTCCATATTCATGATCTTGGCTGAACGGAACAGACGATCGGTATGCGCCTGCAGACGGAAAATCGCAGTACCATCTTCGGCGTGATAGGCACGCACGCCCTCAAAAACGCCCATGCCGTAGTGCAGGGTATGCGTCAGCACATGAACCTTGGCATCGCGCCAATCCACCATCTGCCCATCAAACCAGATTAATCCATCACGATCTGCGAAATTCATCTAAACATCCTCATTTTCCATATCAAATCCCCTGCAATAACGGGGAAATCTTAAAAGCGGGCGTAAATGTAGCGTGTCACTCAAGCAGGCGCCATCTTTGAACGTGATACAGATCATTTGCCGTAGCCGCAAACAGCCCCTAGCCTGCGCCAATGATTCGTGGTGAGAACTTAAGCAAACGATATGGTGACACAGTTGCGCTGGCTGCAACCGACATTCACATTAAGAGCGCTGCAACAACGGCGATTATGGGTGGTTCCGGTTCAGGCAAAACGACCATGCTACGCCTGCTCTCAGGCTTGATCAAACCGACAACCGGTCACATCTGGTATGGCGATGAAGATCTCAGCACTATCTCTGACAAACGTCTCTACGCGCTACGCGAAAGCATGGGCATGCTGTTCCAGTACTCCGCACTGCTTAATTCGCTGAATGTGTACGATAATATTGCCTTCCCGCTGCACGAACATACCGATCTCGATGAGTCGGTGATCCGCACCATGGTCTCAATGAAACTGGAGCAGGTTGGTCTGCGCGGTTTTGAGCATCTGATGCCATCCGAGCTCTCCGGCGGCATGGCCAAACGCGTCGCATTTGCCCGCGCAATCGCCATGGATCCGAAGATTGTGTTTTTTGATGAGCCGACCTCAGGCCTTGATCCGATCTCAGCAGGTGTGATTACCACACTGATTCGCGACACCTCCAAAATGAATCGCATGACCTCGATCGTGGTCACCCATGATGTCGAGGCAGGGCTCGCTATTGCCGACCATGTTATTCTCATGTGGCAGGGCAGCATCATTGCCCGAGGTGCACCGGATCTGATTCGCAACAGTGATGATGAGCGTGTACGGCAGTTTCTTGAAGGGCGCCCTGACGGGCCGATCCCCTTCTCGCGCAGCACAACCTCTTACGTTGATGATTTGACGCACAGGCCGGGTACCGTGAGGCTTGAACAATGAGTGACTTAACCCCCGTAAATCAATCTGGCACTGCCACCTTCTTCGGTAGCATGGGCCGCTATGCGATGCGCGGCATCGAACAGCTCGGTGATGGCACACGCCTGGGCTTCCACGCCCTCTCACTGCTGTTTGTCAAACCTTGGCAGGGCAAACATTTCATTATCCAGCTCTATGCGCTGGGCGTGGGTTCGCTGGCCATTATCATCATCACCGGTGCATTTACCGGCATGGTGCTGGCACTGCAGGGCTATTACACACTGGCCAAGTTCGGTTCGGAATCACTGCTCGGGGCCGGTGTCGGCATGTCGATCATTCGTGAACTGGGACCTGTACTTGGCTCCTTTATGATTATCGGCCGGGCCGGATCCAGCATCACGGCCGAGATCGGCATTATGCGTGTAACAGAGCAGACCGATGCGCTGGAGATGATGGCTGTGAATCCCATGCAGCGCATTATCCTGCCACGCATCATCGCCACCACCATTGCCGTACCTCTTCTGGTTTCGGTATTTGATGTTGTAGGCATCGGTGCCGGTTATATCGTTGGTGTGGAGATGCTCGGTGTAAATCCCGGCGCCTACATGGGCGAACTGATCGCCAAGATAGAGATGATTGATCTCAATGGTGGCTGGGTAAAAGCAGTCGTCTTCGGCTTCATGATCGGCATGATCTGCACCTATATGGGCTACCGCGCCCAACCCACCACGGAAGGTGTGGCCAAAGCAACCACGCAGGCTGTGGTGGTCGCTTCGGTCGGCGTGCTGATTATGGATTATATTTTGACCTCGTTTTTCCTGTAAGGAGTTGTAATGCAATCGTATAGAAAAGTAGAGATGACTGTTGGTGTATTTGTGTTCCTCGGACTGGTGGCCATTGCCTGGCTTGCCATCAAAATCGGCGGCATCGGCGGCATCGGCGCCTCCGGCTACACCCTGACTGCCAATTTCGATGATGCAGGTGGCGTTCGCAAAGGCAGCGACATCATGCTTGCCGGTGTGATTGTCGGCCGTGTCGATGAAGTGAAACTGACGGATAATGATCACGCAACCATGATCCTGCGCGTCAATGATGGCGTAGTAATCACCGAGGATGCCTTCGCCTCGGTGCGTACCAAGGGCATTATCGGTGATCGCTATATCCGCATCACACAGGGTATGGAGGAGAGTGGCCTGGAGCCAGGTAGCGAGATTGAGGAGACAGAATCGGCCATCAATATTGAAGATCTGATCAGCAAGTATATTTTCAGCGGCAAGGAGTAATCATTGCTCCTCGCCGACTGTCGCAGCAACTTTAAACTATGGGTATCACATTTAAGGAGTTTTTCATGATGAAACTGTTTCGCACCACAATAGCCATCCTGTTCGCCGCACTCTTTTCCGTTTCGGCATGGGCAGAAGATGCCGGTCCAAAAACGACCATCGAAGCTACGGTCAACAAAATCATTGAGGTGCTTGAAGCACGCGATGACACATCCAAACTGACCAGTAAGGATCGCGATGCCATCCGCCAGAGCGTGGAGGGTAAATTTGATTATGCAGCCATGGCCAAGCGCAGTCTTGGCAAACCATGGAGAGAGCTGGATGGTCTGCAGCAGACCCATTTCACCAGTGTATTCCGCGACCTTCTGGAGCGTTCCTACGGCAACCGTCTGAGCGAATACAAAGGCCAGAAGGTGGTCTTTGCCGATGCCGAGCTTAAAGGTGAAAAAGCACGTGTAGAGTCCACGGTTATCGACGGTACCCGTGAAACACCGGTGGAGTATCGCATGCATCAGACCGATAGCGGCTGGCAGGTCTATGATATCCGCATTGAGGGCACCAGCATGGTGCGCACCTTCTATCAGGATTTTAAATCAACACTGGATAACGGCGGCTATGATCATCTGCTGAAAACACTGGAAGATAAAATCGGCAAACTGAAGGAAAAAGATAAGGGCTGATCTGACAAGAGTCTGCTGCCATGTCCGGCAACATTTTAAAGCGCGCGCTGGCATCATGCTGGCGCGTGTCGCTTTTACTGCTGCTGGGTTTTACCCTGCTTGGCAGCTGGCTCTATTGGCAATCCCCTACGCTCGACACCATTCGCCCCACCATTGAAACACACCTGAAGGAGAAGCTCGATCTCAAAGAGATCAGCTTGGGTCAACTCTCATGGAGCTGGTCCGGTTTCCTCTGGCTGAAATCAGATCATCTCGATTTCAGCAGCAACGATGAAGCTTTGGCATTCCACGATGGCGGCGTGGCTATCCGCATTAATCTTTCAGACCTTTTTACCGGCACTTTCCTGCCTGATCGTATTCGCTTAAGTGGCGGCAGACTTGATCTCCAGCATACACAATCAGGGCGCGGCTTTCCTGTTGCGCAGCTGATACTCGATGATGTACAGCTCAACTGGCGCTACCAGGATGAGTGGTTTGGCAGCATTGATCACCTGCAACTGATGTTCGATGGAGAGAGCAGGGAGCTGCAGATGGTCTCACCTGAGTTCACTCTCACTGCCGCGCTTAGTGATGATATGTTGCCAAAAGCGGCGGCACTGGAGTGCAGAGATCTTGCCTGGCTGCCACTGCCCCTGCAGAAATATTTCCAGGGTAAACCTGTAACATCCATGAAGCTGCAGAGAGAGAGCAGAAGGGTGTGGGAGTTCAATGCCTCACTGGCCTCTGAAGAGAAACTGACACTGCTGCCTGAGAGCATCTATTCGGTTGAACTCAATCGTGCTGATCTGAAACTGAAACTGAAATCGCAAGAGGGTGAAACCTTTGCCATTGAACATATCGGGCTGGAGCAGATTCTCTGGTCTCTGGGTGAGAGCAGTATCGAAGCTACAGGCAGCTGGAGTGCAGGCCTATTATCTCTGCAGGCCAGCTCGGAAAAGCTCTCCATGCCCATCGTCTGGTCATGGTTAAGGCCACTTGGTGATGAGACATGGCACCACTGGCTATCGCTGATGAAATCCGGCACAGGCAGTCAAGCCAAAGCGAAAATCTCTCTGGTCTGGGATGATCCGCTCAAAGACCTACCAAGCATGGAGAACTGGCAGGCGATGCTGTTTGACGTCTCGGCCCATGTTGATGGTGCCGATATCGCCCTCGGCCTCTCCGATGATTTCCTCAGCGATGCCACGGCTCAGGTGGATCTCAATCAGGATGGACTGAATGCAATATTCAGTGATGCACAGCTACCGAAAAACCTGGGCCGCTCCACCGGAGAGCTTTATATTCCATGGCAGACGCTGGAGCTGCATATCGCAGGTAAATCTCAAGTTGATGTTGCCTCACTGCTGGCATGGTTCGGGCCGGATCAGGTTTCCGACTGGAAATGGAACAGTGCCAAAGCCGATAGCTCTTTCAGTCTGCTCTGGCACCCCAGTGAATCCGAACCTCGCGAAGCTACGGCCACACTGCTGCCGATCGGCACATGGAAGATCGCCATACATGACACCCCGTTCCGGCTCTCCAGTGGCGTTGCCAACTGGGATCAGGATTCCGGTCTGTCGATTACAGATATGCATTACCGCAACGAACATGTTGATGGCAGTCTCTCGCTTTCAACCGCTATCGATAAAGAGAATAACTGGCAGATCACCAGACTTGAAGCCAGGTCGAAAAGTGATTTCGCCCGACTTGCAGCCCACTTCCAGCTGCCGCTCTCTCAGGCTAGCGGCACAGTTCACAGCAATCTGATCTATGATGGCAACTGGAAGGGAAGTGCCGATATGACTGCTGCCAGCTGGCAGCAGTTGCTCGGGTCGAGTAAAAAAAGTGGTGAACCGTATGCCATCAACTATAGCGGCACACTTGATCTGAAGCAGAACGTCCCGACCATTCTGTTAACCTCACTTTACAGTGACGGCAAAGCACTGTTGATCCGTAATAGCAGCGCTTCAATCAACCGCAACAACCTCAAACTACGGTTAAATGACCTGCATACCCCCTCCTTCAGTGGCTCACTTGATATCAATATCCCCTTTGATAACAAACCGTGGGAGCTGATCGCCGATGCCGAGTATCTCAACCGCAATGCACTGCCGGAAGCGCTCGACCATCCTGATAAGATGATCGATAAATCGTGGATCCTGTCAGCCAATGTTGCCAAATTCGACTGGGATGATGCGCGCATGCAGGGTGTGTTCATTCGCCTTGCATCGGCTAAGGGCAGTGTTGGCCTGTTCAAGGCCAATCAGATTCACACCTCTCAGATGGACATTACCGATATTGACGGGCGTTTTTCGATGCCCGGTGGCGGTGCTATCGATCTGCGCCGTCTCTCAGCCACTGTTGAAAAACAGCAACTGACCATGTCAGCCACCTTAAGGCCGGAAAATGAGGGCGGCATGCGCTGGCGCGGTTTTGCCGAACTGCATGGCGACTTTGGTCACCTGCTCAAGCTCGGCAAACTTTCCGAACGTTTCAGCGAGGGGGATGGACATATCCTCTTCTCAGGCAGCGGCATCATGCTGCGAGAACAACCATGGTGGGAGGGGCTGGATGGGAGACTTCGCCTGCGTGCAGACAATGGCCGCATCATGGAGGGCGGTGCGCTAACCACCCTGCTGGCAGCCACCAACCTGAGCAAATTTCCGCTGCTACTGCTCGGTCAGCGTGAAGATCTGACCGGCCCTGGCACCATGTATGAACGGTTACAGATGGAAGCGATTATTCAAGGCCAGAATATCCGCGTGCGCAATGTGGCGATGCGCTCAACCGCCTTCGACCTTGCCGGTCAGGGCAACATGGATCTGGAGAAAGCGTCTGTTGACCTCTACATGGTCGTGCAACCCCTGCAAAATCTGGATGCTCTGCTGGCAAAAATTCCGCTGTTAAGAGATATTCTGGGCGGTAGCTCACACAGCCTTATCAGAAAGGTCTACCACATGTCCGGCCCGTTCACCGATGCCAAGGTATCCATCGTCAACCCTGAAAAAGCGGGTCTCGCTTCTGCCGGCATTATTGAACACCTGCTAACTCTGCCCGACCACTGGTTCAACTCCGGCAACGTCGAACCCACAAAACCGGAAACCTTTCCCATTCAGTGACCTCAAACGCTTGAACTGTGTGCCTGCTCACTTCGCCTGCGTAAATCCTGGCCTATAAACCGACCATGAATATCATGAGCAGGATGCTACTCAAGATGAATCGTCGAGCTGACAAGCTCGGCAGCACCGTGATTCACATCTTTTCTGAAATCCGCCGCGCCTATCGACTGATCCGGGGCGTGCTCTCTGCCGGCCTGAAAATGCAGTGGCTGGCAAAACCTGCTGTCACCAATGTGGTATTCAGACAGATCTATTTTACCGGTGTGGAGAGTGTGCCATGGGTTGTCATGGTAGCAGTTGGCGTGGGTGTGCTCTCGGTCTATAACATCGTTGATTTCGCCAGAAGCATTCAGGACATGTCCCTGATCGGCCAGCTTATCTCTGACCTGCTGGTAACTGAACTTGCCCCGCTAATCGTCACCATTCTGTTGCTCTCCCGTTCTGGTGTGGCTGTGGTGACCGAACTGGGAACCATGCATGTGCGAGGAGAAGATCTGACACTGAGCAGTATGGGTATCAGCAAAGAGGAGTACCTGCTCTGGCCACGCCTGATGGCCTTTACAGTGTGCGGATTGATTCTCACCTTTATCTTCGTATTCGTATCGATCTGGCTGGGAGGGCTGCTCGTATCGATGAATGAAGAGATCAATTTTATCGATTTTCTGATCGAGGTGCGCCGTGGCACCACCATGGAGGAGATCGTGATGCTGCTCGTTAAAGGCACCCTCTATCCGATGCTCAGCGCTATCATGCTGTTGAATATGGGCTGTAAGGTGGGGCGCGAACCCAATCTGATCCCCGTCTACGCCACCCAGGGTGTACTGGGGTCACTGATACTGGTGCTGATGAGCGACGCCCTGATCGCCCTGATTGTGGAGCTACTGTGATCATCGAGACATTGCATTGGGATGAGCTTCATCTGGGCCACGCCCTGATCCCGGCCTCGCATGTAAAACATGGAGAATACGTACGACTGGTGATGAACTACCCCTGCCAGTTCTCCTTTATGCAGCATATGTTTCTTCTGGGCGATGAATGCCGGGATAGCGACTGGAAAATGTGGCTGCAGAGCAAGGCAGCAAGCCACCCATCCGGCACGCCCGAATTCAGCAAACACATTGGCAGCATGATCCACCACAGAGGTATCATCGCCAATCTGACGCTGCGTGAAAACCTGCTACTTCCCTTTCTCTACCACGGTGATCAGCAGCGCCTGGAGTCCGCCGCAGATGAAATGGTTGAAGTGGCCCGCTGGCTAGAGATAGATTCATTTCTGGATGACAAAGCTGGCGAGCGAACAACCTTCACCCATGCTCTGGTCTCTCTGGCCCGCTGTATGCTTGCAAAACCTGCCATCATCGTTGCGCAGGAGGTACATATCGGTATGCCACCAGATCATCTGGAACGGTTCAGGGCATTGAGTATGCAGGCACTTGAAGAGCTGGGATCAGGACTGCTCTATCTGACTGCATCAGTCGATGAAGGTTCCGGACTGAAATATGCCCGCACATTGACGGTTGCACAGGATTGTCAAAACAGCGAGAGCGGAAAGGGAGAGTAAGTGGCTGAGTTCGTATCCAATATCCGTCGTCAGGTAGGATGGTTTGTCATCCTCGGCATCGGTGCGATTATTTTTATTCTTCTCATGGTCAGCCTGCGCAGTGACCTGTTCGCCAAAAAGTTTTATCTGAGCTTTTCGCCACCGTCGGCCACCTCCTTCTATGTTGGCCAGCCTGTTAAATATCAGGGTTTCACGGTTGGGCGCATTGATAACATGGATCTTCAGAGTGATGGCCGAGTACGCATTAACCTGCGCCTTCTGGAGCGTTATCACCCCATGCTGCATGAGGGTGCTTTCATGCAACTGACCCGGGAGGGATTAATTGGTGAGCAGACACTTGAGATCAGCGCCGGTGATACCGACAAACCGGTGATTCAATCAGACCAGATGATCAGATATGAGACGGCCGCATCTGTGGAGCAATTGCTGCAGGATATCAAACCTGCCGTCGCCAATGCCAACACCCTGCTCAGGGAGCTGGCTGAACTGGCCAGCTGGCTGAACAACCCGCAAAGTGATATTCGACAGATCACCACACGCCTGAATGCTGTCAGTCAGGACCTAACCAGAGAGAATGTCGGCCAACTGATCGCCAATCTTTCCGGCGCACTGGATAATCTCAATGCCCTGACCATGGATATGAAAGAGCAAAAGGTTGCCAAACAGCTTGCTGCTGCACTAGAAGCCAGCTCCGCCATCCTGACTGACCTGCGCCCTCTCTCTGAGCAGATTGCCAAAGATGGCCCTGAAAGTCTGGAGCATATCAATAGCCTGATCCATCATGTCGACAAACTATCTAAATCGTTTGATACCGTCGCCGCCGATCTCTCTGAGCTAACGCCTGAACTACCGGGTCTTGCCCGCGAATCACGCCAGGCCATTAACGAGATGAAAGATATTCTTAAATCGGTACGTGGCTCATGGCTGGTTGGCAAGCAGCATTCAGACAGGGCAGGCAAAGAGAGTATTGCAGCACCTGTGATGGAGATGCAGCCATGACAACACGTTTCAATGCACTTGTTATTGCCGCAGCCACGCTGCTACTTCTCTCCTGTGCTGCCACCACTGGCAGCAAAACAGCAGAGCTCAGCAACCCCTATATTCTGCAAGCAGAGAATCATACCAGCAATGGCATGGCGGCCATGCAGCAGGAGCGTTGGGATGCAGCAATGCGCTCATTCTCCCGCGCACTTACCGCCGCCCAGCTGGCTGATGATTCAGCTCTTATCACACACTCATGGTACAACCTTGCCGCAGCCCAAAGCAACGCCAAACAGCACACTCAAGCCGAGGCCTCCTACAGACAGGTTATGGAGCTTGCGCAACGCCACCATGATCAGGTGATGCAACTTAGAGGCAGACTGGCTCTACATTTGATGCAGCAGCGACTGGGTAGATTGCCTGAAACGTTCTCCCTGCAGCAGTTGCCCGCATCCCTGTTTTCAAAGCAGCAGTGGCCTGCAGATCTGCACCTGCAGGCGGCAAGACTGGCTCAGAGGCTAGGAGAAACAGCCGAGGCAGAAGATGCCTACCAGTTGGTCATCAAACGTAACAGGAACACCCCCTCTGAGTTCAAGATGGCAGCCGAAGCTCATATGGGGCTGGCCCTGCTGGCCCGCGATCGTGGTGAGAATCAAACTGCGATCAATCAAGCCGAGCAGGCGCTCTCCTACTGCCGTCAGATCGGTGCAGCTCGACTGACTGCACATGCGCTCCTGCTACAGGGAGAGCTGGCGCAGAAACCGGTTGAGAAGTGGGACAGAGTGGAGCGTGCTTTAGATATATATATTGCCCTGGACGATAAAACCGGGCAGAAAAAAGCCCTCACCCTGCTCTCACAGCAGGCGAATGAGGCTGGAGATGAGAAAGGTGCTGAACAGCTTCTGTTGCGTTTAACCGATCTCGAAGACAAGCTTGGGGAGTAGAACTGTTTGATGATAGTTTAAGTCGACCAGTGAGGTAGCCATATGGGAAGTGCAGTCACAGAGGATGTTGTAGTCAGCGCATGTGAAAATAGCTTTGATGGAAAACTCTGCCTGCAGCTGGAAAGTAACAGTGATTGCATTCATGTATTGCGCTCAATGGTGACCGTCATGACGGCCAGAGCTGAGTTGAGTGACCTGCGCAGTAATCGGGTAGCTATCGCGGTTGATGAGCTGTTTGCCAATATCGCTGCACACGCCTATGGCGGTGATCCGGGCAAGGTGGAGTTTGAGACAGCGATCTACAGTGAAGATGAAGATCAGATGCTGGTTTTTGATTTTCGTGATTATGCGCCGGTCTGCTGGCACGGAGATATAGAGAAGATTACCAGCCAGCCGCTGGATGTTGAGCACCTCTGCCCCGGTGGCCTGGGGCTGCGACTGATTCATTCTGTGGCCGACTGCTGCCAGCACAATGTGCTTGAAAATGGCAATCACTGGCGACTGATTTTTAATATCGGTGATGGAGAAAACGATGAATGTAGCGCTTAAATTCGAACGTAACGAGTTGTCCAATAACGAGGTGCAACTTAAGGTTGTTGGTGATGTCACCATCCACACTTCATCACGCTTGCGAGAGCAGCTAAAACCCCTGTTTACCGCAAAAATGAAGCGCATTCAGGTGGTACTCGATCAAGTCGATTTCATGGACTCCTCAGGCATTGCAACACTGGTCGAAGGGATGCAGTGGTCACGACTGACCGGTGGTCACTTTGTACTCTCCGGTCTGAGCGACAATGTTCGTGACGTCTTTTCACTAGCCAAACTTGATACCGTATTTGAGATCGAAGACAACCCTGCAGCATGAGTTTCTCTGACCTGCGTGCTTTTACAGCTGAGCTTGAAAAGCGCGGCCTGCTTAAACGCATCACGCAAGAGATCAGCACTCATCTGGAGATCACCGAAATATCGGATCGTGTGCTGCGCGCCGCTGGCCCTGCGCTGCTTTTCGAGAATGTCACAGATTCAGAGATGCCGGTACTGACCAACCTGTTCGGCACTGCTGAGCGCATTGCACTCGGCATGGGCCGTGAATCAGCTGATGAGCTACGTGAGATTGGTGAACTGCTGGCTTATCTGAAAGAGCCTGAGCCACCCAAAGGTTTCAAGGATGCATGGGAGAAGTTCCCCGTCCTGAAGAAAGTGATGCACATGCAGCCTAAGACTGTAAAAAAGGCGGCTTGGCAAGAGGTTGTGCTACGTGGTGATCAGGTAGATCTGGATCGCCTGCCCATTCAGACCTGCTGGCCTGATGATGCAGCACCACTGCTCACCTGGGGACTGGTGGTCACCAAAGGCCCGAACAAAGAGCGTCAGAACCTCGGCATCTACAGGCAACAGAAGATTGGCAAAAACAAGCTGATTATGCGCTGGCTGAAACATCGCGGCGGTGCTCAGGATCATCTGGAGGCGAAAAAAGCGGGCGCTACACGTTTCCCTTGTGCCGTTGTTATCGGTGCTGATCCCGCCACTATTCTTGCTGCTGTAACCCCTATTCCCGACACCCTCTCCGAATACCAGTTTGCAGGGCTGCTGCGCGGCAAAAAGACAGTACTGACAAATTGTCTGGATATCGACATGCAGGTGCCTGCATCGGCGGAGATTGTGCTGGAGGGTTATGTCTCCCTTGATGAGTATGCCGAGGAGGGGCCATTCGGCGATCATACCGGTTACTACAACGAAACCGAGATGTTCCCTGTGTTTACTGTCGAGACGATGAGCATGCGCTCTGATGCCATCTATCACTCCACCCACACCGGCAAACCGCCTGATGAACCGGCTGTGCTGGGACTCGCCTTTAATGAGGTGTTTGTTCCTATTCTGAAAAAACAGTTTCCTGAGATTGTCGATTTCTATCTGCCAATGGAGGGCTGCTCCTATCGCATGGCGATTGTCTCGATCAATAAAGGTTATGCAGGCCACGCCAAACGGGTGATGTTCGGCATCTGGTCCTATCTGCGTCAGTTCATGTACACCAAGTTTATTATCGTGGTGGATGAAGATATCGACTGCCGCGACTGGCATGAGGTGATCTGGGCGATCACCACACGTTGCGACCCGGTGCGTGATTTCACCATGGCTGAACATACCCCGATTGATTATCTCGATTTTGCCTCACCTGTGGCGGGTCTCGGTTCCAAAGTCGGCATTGATGCCACCAACAAATGGGCGGGTGAAAGCGATCGTGAATGGGGCAGAACGATAAAAATGGATGCAGAGATTGTGACACGCATTGATCATATCTGGGAAGAGCTGGGGCTATAATGATTGCCAAGCTGAAAACACCACTGTTTGCACTGGCTATCGGCCTTATTGCGGTTTTCGCATGGCTATTGATGAATGGAACCGACTACAACGATCTTAATGAAGATGGTCTTTCACGTGGCAATATCGCCTACCAGCAGGGCGATTTCGAAGAGGCTGCCGAGTGGTTTATGCAGGCTGCCAAACTGGGCGACAGAGAGGCGCAATACCGGTTCGCCATGCTCTATCGTGATGGTAAAGGTGTGGAGCGGGATGACTCGCAGGCGGTGCGCTGGCTTAAACTCGCCGCCGCCCAGAAACATGCCAAGGCCCAGTATGAACTGGCCAAACTCTTTGATAGCGGTCGCGGCATGGACCAGGCCGACCCGGCTGCTGCAGTTCGTCTCTTCCGACAGGCGGCTGAGCAGGGCCACGGATCTGCCCAGTTGCATCTGGCCGTTCTCTACGCTGAGGGGCGCGGCACCCCGCAGGATGATGGTTTGGCACTGCAGTGGGCTGTAGCCGCAAGCAAGTCTAAAAACAGGGAGGCCGAGCCCTACCTGCAACAGCTGCTTAAACGGGTCACCGCCAAAGCGATGAAAGGCGATGCCAAAGCCCAGTTTGTATTGGCGATGATGTATCGCAGAGGTGACGGATTGAATGCCGACATCAAATCAGCTGAGCAGCTGCTGCGCCAGAGTGCCGAGTCCGGTAACAGTGATGCCCAGTTCCACCTCGCCTCCTTTCTTGCTGACAATGAGAACGGCAATCAGCTTCAGGAGGCCGCCAAGTGGTATCTGGCTGCCGCCAAACAGGGGCATGTAGAGGCCGCAGCTGAATTCGGAGTCATGGCTGCAACCGGCATTGGCACCAGAGCTGATCCGAAACAGGCTCTGCAATGGTTAAATAAAGCGGCCAAGGCAGGAAATGCCAAAGCTCAGACGGCGCTGGGCATCCTCTACAGCGAAACCCCCGGCTTCAGCCATAACGACAAAGAGGCGCTTACATGGCTGCAGAAGGCCGCTGCAAGTGGCCGGGCTGATGCCCGCAATAATCTGGCCGTGCTCTACGCACTTGGTCGCGGCGTGGATAAAAATCACAAACAGGCATTCAGCCTCTTCCAGCAGGCTGCTGAATCAGATAACAAAGCCCAGTATAATCTCGGCATCATGTTCCTGCGCGGCATTCATACCGTACAGAATGAGGAAACCGCCGCCGCATGGTTCAAGAAGGCTGAAGCTTCCGGCAGTAGCCGGGCACGTCTGGCTATGGCCCTGCTCTACCATCTTGGTCATGGTGTAATCTACAGCGAGGCTGATGCCATTCACTGGTATCAGGAGGCAGCGGGCAAGGGTGATCTCGATGCGCTGTTTAATCTCGCGATTCTCTATTATAAAACCAACGATTTCGCCAAGGCATTCGAGAGCTTCCAACAGGCGGCCAACGCTGGTGATGCCCAGGCCTGTAACATTATCGCCTCAATGTATCAGCATGGTCAGGGTGCAGAGTACAACATCGATCAGGCCGTTGTCTGGTACAGGAAAGCCGCCAGTCAGGATTATCCGCAGGCACAATTCAATCTCGGTAACCTCTACCGTAAAGGTGAAGGGCTGGAGCAGCTCGATAAAAAGGCATTCTACTGGTACAAAAAAGCTGCTGATGCTGGCTATCCACAGGCACAAAACTCACTGGCTTATATGTATGCGCTCGGTCGCGGTGTAAAGAGTGATCGCAAGCTGGCTGAGAAGTGGTTCACTACCGCTGCCGCGCAGGGGCTGAGAATCGCCGAGCAGAATCTCTCACTGCTGGAGCAGAAGCAGAGTGGATTTACACTGGTCAGTCATGTCGTTGATATGGATGTGCGTGCCAACCTGCTGTTCGAGAAACCACTGAACCTCGCCAGCCACCTCGACACCTACAAGACCCCCTAAATCACTAAACTCAGCGTTTAATTCCGAATGACCGCCGCCAAAATCGGACATTCGGATCTATGAATAAGGTGCGGACTCATCCCGAATTGGAAAATATATCCAGAACTGATTTCGTTGGCTTATGGCAGGAGAGCTGGGGGTGAGATTACCCATTCATACAGTAGTGTCGGATTCGTGTGCTCTGATACCTTAGTTCCACGGTCTGCTGAGTTTATGGTACTAAATATTATTAACTCGGGCCGATGGATTTAGATGATCCTACTGCTGTTTCTGTGAAGAAAGCGCCTTTGCCACCATCTGTATTATTGTGTGGTAGTTTTGTGATAGTTGGTGTGCGCCATTGTTTTCTAAGCCTGTCGGGCTCATTTTGATTGAATGAATGGGTCACACGGGTGTCTTTTAGGATCATTATTTATTCCTCTTCATTTTCGCTGACTCTTGTTGGTTTTGGCAAATTATGTACGTCATCCTGCATGAGGCTCCCCTTTGTCTACGCGCTTTGTTACCTCTTCACCTTACACATAAAACACGCGTACTCAACATACTCGGAGGCTCAGGTCTTGTTTTGGGGATATTCCTCGGCAGCTTTGATAAACCGGCTCCCCATGAAGGGCTCAAACGAATGACCGATGCTTTTGGCCGGGAGCATCGGTAATAATCAATAGGGTCAAACTCGATTGATATTTAACTAACCCTTTCCGTCCGTCCTGATTTGGCAGGGAGCAGTCATTCAGCATAGTTCCAAAAGCCTTAAGCCCCCCCTTCGACAGCTGAATAGACGCAGCTTCCCTGTGGAGATAGTGTTCACACCGCTTTAGGTGCCCAAATGGTCGTTCGACCACGGGTGAAACGGGAAGTCCGGTGCGGATTCGATAGCAATGCAAACTCATGCTGAGTGTGGATTGCTATCTACCAATTCCGGCGCAGCCCCCGCTACTGTAGGCCTGACAACGCTGTTCGAATCCACTGGGAGACCGGGAAGGAGAATAGCCGCGGATGACGGCAAGCCAGGAGACCGGCCTCAAGCACGACAGACCATTCTTTATGAAGGCTGTCATCGGTTTGAGGCCTCGGAGGGGGGTGTTGCCGGCGTTAAAGGCAGCAACAGAGCCCTCTGACCCGCAACCATTCTTCCAGACTTCTACCGCAAAACTACAAATGCGCGGCGGGCGCGAAAGGAAGAAGAGATGGCTATTCAGCCCACAAACAGACGAACAACAATCATCACATCGATGCTTCTTATGGCGGCAGGGTTAGCTGCATCGACTCCACTGCAGGCCGAAGAGGCGCTACCAACTGTGGTCGTTACAGCCGGTCGAATTGCAGAGGATCCAGCCAGAATCTCGGCAGATGTCACTATCATTGATGAAGAGGAGATCAAAAAGGCACAGGCAACCACGGTAGTCGAACTGCTGCGTCGTCAGGCGGGTATCAACACATCGACAACAGGTGGTCCCGGCAAATCAACCTCACTCTATATGCGTGGCGGTAATAGTGGCCATGTGCTGGTGCTGATTGATGGCGTGCGCGTTGGTGCAGCCTCAACCGGTGCATTCGACTGGGGGCTGATGTCACCGGAAGATATTGAGCGCATTGAGATCGTGCGAGGCCCACAATCATCACTCTACGGTGCTGATGCCATGAGTGGCGTCATTCAGATTTTCACCAAAACAGGTGAAGGTAAAACCAAAGTCCGCATTCAGGGCGAAGCTGGCGGATTGGCCTCATCCAGCGGCAGCATGCAGGTGTCAGGATCAACCGAAAATGGTGTTAGCTATGCACTGACGGCAGCAGGCCAGCGTACCGATGGTGTCTCAGTTGCGGCCGCAGGTACAGAAACCGACCCCTATCGACAGAGCCAGATCTCCGGTCGTATCGAGATGGAGCTTGGTGACGGCACGATCTCTTTTACCGCCCGCCAGTCAGAGGGCAAAAACAGTCTGGATGGCGGCTGGGTACTGGCAGACACACTGAACTGGAGCGCATCATCAAGACAGTCTATCTACAGCCTTAAAGTGAGCTATCCGATCATGGACAGCTGGGAGAGTAGCCTGCAACTCTCCCGCTCAGCTGATGATATGACCGGTTATGATCCCGCCAATGCAGCCAACAACTCCGACATCCACACCACCATCAAACAGCTGAACTGGCAGAACCATATTGAGTTGGCCGACTTCTCTCTGCTCTTCGGGCTGGATTATCATGCTGATCGCGCCGTCAATCCGCTGGCTCCGCTTAACAAGGTGTTAAAGCAGAGTGCGGGATTCGCAGCCCTCTCATGGCATAGTGAGCTGCTTGATCTCAACGGCTCACTGCGCCACGACCGCAATAGCGGCCTGATCAACTCGGCCAACAAATCCACCTGGCATACAGGTGCAGTGTTGCATCCGCTTACCGGCCTGAAAATTTCGGGGAACTACGGTACCGGTTTCAAGGCCCCCTCCATCAATGATCTCTACTGGCCGGCCGTGGGCAATGCCAACCTGAAACCCGAAACCAGCAAGGGCTGGGATGCAGGCATCGCTTATGATTACAGCAGTGATCAGCTGCAGGGCGGTTTAAGTGCCACATGGTTTGATCAATCATTTCGCGATCTGATCGCCTGGGCCCCGATCACCCCCGGATCATTCACATGGATTCCATCGAATGTGAACAAAGCGCGCAGCCGCGGTCTGGAGATCAGCGGCAGAGTGAGTTATTCCGGGGCCTATCTGCAGGCTAACTGGAGTTATCTGATGGCGAGGGACTCCTCTAACGAGACCTGGCTGGCCCGTCGCCCCAAAGAGAGTGGCAATATTCTGCTCGGCATTGATATCGGCCCGCTTAATCTGGAGGGCAATCTGGCCATTGTCGGGCCACGCTTCTCCAGCCCGAACAATGCCGCCTACCTGGCCAGTTACCGTAAAACGGACCTGCGTGCCCGCTTGCATGTCAATGAGACATGGGAGCTGACAGCACGGGTAAACAACGTCGAAGATAAGAAGTATGAGGAGGCGGCCGGTTACGGTGTGGTCGGACGCGTCTGGTACGCAGGTCTGGGAGCAACCTTCTGATCAACCTGCATCGATCCGGTCGGCTGGCAGCTGCTTTTGTAGCTGCCGCTGGCCTGCATATGCTCGCTTTTCAGCTGTTGGCTCAAAACGACACGCTACACATTCAAGCTGACGAGGGTGCCACCCTGCAGGTCGAACTGGTCAAAAAAGCAGAGAGTCCCGAGCAGACCGCAACACCGCAGGCAAAAGCAGCTGCACCTCAAAAGCAGACAAAACAGATCACCCCTGCAGTTGCACCAATCGTGCATAAAGAGATAAAGGAGTTGGCCGAATCACCGCTGCCCGAGCGTCCGCAAAAAACGACCCCACAGGCGTTGAAACAGTCTCCGGAAGTTGTAAAAACTACAGTTGTAGTTGAGCCTGAAAGTCATGCCGTTACTGGTGCCAGCATGCCGTCTGACGTGCAGCAGATGATCCTCTCCCACATCAGTTATCCCCGTAAGGCACGCCGCAAAGGGTGGCAGGGCAACGCCATGTTTAACCTTGCCGTACATGAGCAGAAACTGGCACGGCTGGATCTCTCACTCTCATCCGGCCACAGCCTGCTTGATCGTGCTGCCATGCGTGGCATCCGGGCCATCGATCACCTACCGCTGGCCAATGGCACCTATCGCCTTCCCGTTGAGTTTAAACTGCAATGAAACGTCTTCTTTTCCCCCTGCTATTGGCTGCCCTGCTGCTTCCCGCTACGGCTATGGCGCAACGCATTCTGGCACTTACTCCGCATGCCTGTGAGATGATCTATGCCATTGGTGCTCAAGCGCAACTGGTCGGAGCTGTCTCCTACTGCGACTATCCTGCAGAGGCAAAACAGCTACCGCGTATCGGCAGTTATGAGCGCATCAATGTTGAGGCTGCACTGCGCCTGAAACCTGATCTGGCCATCGTGATGAGTCGCAATGTTGTGGGGATCGAGGTGCTGGAGAAGATGGGAGTCCGGACAGTGGTCTCCAATCCCGACAGCTTTGAAAGCATGTTTGACGACATGCTCAAGCTGGGTGAGTTGACCCGTCACACTGCCGAGGCAGGCAAACTGGTTGCTCAGCTGCGTCAACGCCTGCAGCAGGTGCGCAGTAGACCGCGCTCTGAGACAGCTGTCTTTTATGAGGTGTGGCATGACCCGCTACTGACTGCCGGAGGCCCCAGTTTTATCAGTGATCTGATCCACGAGGCCGGAGGCAGAAATATCTTTGCCGGTATCGATATCGAAACAGCGCATGTAAATATCGAGTCAGTGATCCGAGCCAAACCTGAGTTGATCGTTATTCCGATTGAGAAGCGATCCATTGCAGAGCGCAGAATTTTTTGGGAGAAGTGGTTAGGAGGCGGCAAGGTCCGTTTTGTAGCCATTGATCCGGATATACTGCACCGCCCCGGCCCGCGCCTGATCGATGGGCTGGAAGCATTGCAGGGCGCACTTCAGAATCAAAAATATTTAGCCACAGATGGACGCAGATGAAGACGGATAAACACAGATATATACGTAATATCGCTACGAGCTCCACAGGCAAAGTTATTAGTTCTGCAAAACCAGAACTGCCGGAGAGCCTTTGTCTTTCATCTGTGTTCATCTGCGTCCATCCGTGGTTCCAAAAGGTTGGTTTATGAACGCATTGATGATTCAGGGCACAGCTTCCGGTGTCGGTAAATCGGTGCTGGTGGCTGGTCTCTGCAGACTGTTGGCCCGCAACGGCGTCTCTGTCGCCCCGTTCAAACCTCAGAACATGAGCAACAATGCGGCTGTCACCATTGATGGCGGTGAGATCGGCCGCGCACAGGCACTGCAGGCCATCGCCTGTGGCATCGAACCTACCGTTCATATGAATCCGGTATTGATCAAACCCGAAGCAGATGAGAAAGCACAGCTGGTCGTGCGCGGCAAGGTGGTTGGAGAGCTGCATGCCAAACGTTTCCGTGAGGATCGTATCGGCTGGATGCAGATGGTGCTGGACTCCTTCGCGCAGCTGCAGGAGCAGTATGACGTGGTAATTATTGAAGGGGCAGGCTCCCCTGCCGAGCCCAACCTGCGCGAGGGTGATATTGCCAATATGGGTTTTGCCGAGGCGGCTGATGTGCCGGTATGGCTGGTCGGCGATATCGATTGCGGTGGCGTATTTGCCGCCCTTACCGGCTCACTCGGTATCCTGTCGGCAACCGAAAATGCTCGCGTCAAAGCGCTGCTGATCAACCGCTTTCGCGGCAATCTTGCCCTGCTTGATGATGCACTGATCTGGCTTGAGCAGAAAACAGCGCGCCCGGTTGCTGGTGTGATCCCCTGGCTTGCACTTGAGCTACCTGAAGAGGATAGTCCTTTCCGCCATGTGCAGGAGCTATCTCCTCACGCCTTACCCCTTACTCCTGACACCATCCATATTGCCGTCATCGCTTATCCCAGAATGTCCAATAGTGATGACATCGATCCACTGGCTTCGGAGGAGAAGATTCACCTGCGTTTTATCCGTTCTCCTGATGAGTTAAATCCTGCCGACCTGATTATCCTGCCCGGCTCCAAACATGTCGCATCGGATCTGGAGTGGCTGCGAGATCAAGGCTTTGTTCCTGCACTGCAGCGCCACCTGCGCTATGGCGGCAAACTGCTCGGTATCTGTGGTGGCATGCAGATGCTTGGGCAGCGCGTTGAAGATGACGGTGTTGAGGGTGGCAGTGCAGAGGGGTTGGGATGGCTGCCGCTTTCAACCACCATGCGAGCCGCGAAAACACTGAAACAGGTGGATCAACCAGCCCCCCGCTTTGCTGACTTCAGGGTCACCGGTTATGAGATCCACCATGGCGAGTCGGATGCTGATGAGACGCTCTTCCCCTTTGCGGCCTGCTCTGAAGATGCTCAGGTGTGGGGCACATATGTGCATGGACTCTTCGAGCAGGGCGAGTTTCGTAAACAGTGGCTTGCCGAAATGGGCCACACAACAGGTGACGGCAGAGATCAGCAAGAACGCACACTTGCCTCGCTTGATCTGCTGGCCGATGCTATGGAGAAGGCGATCAAGCCCGAATTACTTGAGCCACTGTTAAGGAGATCAACATGAGGAGACCATCATGCCGGTAACCCTGATTCTCGGTGGTGCCCGCAGTGGCAAAAGCCGCCGTGCTGAAGCCATTGCCACTGAACTCAGCGAAACCCCAATCTATGTCGCCACAGCTCCTTTAATCGATAATGATCATGAGTGGCTGGAGCGCATTGAGCGCCACCGGCAAGAGCGCGCTGATCACTGGCAACTGATTGAGGAAGAGCTGAAGCTCACCGCTGTTTTGCAAGCAGCGGATGGGCCTGAGAGTGTCGTGCTGATCGACTGCCTTACCCTCTGGATATCCAACCTGATCTTTGGCGGCAGGGATATTGAGCAGGAAGTTGAACGACTCTGTGAACTACTGCCCAAGCTGGCAGGCAACGTGATTCTGGTGGCCAATGAAGTGGGCATGGGCGTGGTTCCTGAGGCTCCCGAGGGGCGCCAGTTTCGCGATGCGCAAGGGCGTTTGAATCAGCGCATTGCAGCGCTTGCTGATCGCGTAGAGTTTATTGCCGCAGGTCTGCCAATCTGTTTGAAACAAAACAGTCTGAAAGGGGATAAGAAGTGAGTGTAGCAGCCATCAATATCGAGATTGAACAACAGGCGCGAGCCCATCAGGAGAGTCTGACCAAACCACGCGGTGCACTCGGACGCCTTGAAGATATCGCCTGCTGGTTCGCCGCCCGCCAGGGCAAGGTTTTGCCCGATGCTTTGCAGCCACATATTGCTGTGTTTGCTGCGGATCATGGCGTCTGCGAAGAGGGTATTTCCGCCTATCCCTCTGTGGTGACCGGTGAGATGGTGAAGAATTTCGCTCGCGGTGGTGCTGCTATTAATGTGCTGGCAAAACAGTGCGGCGCCACACTCTCCATCGTTGATGTCGGTGTTATTTCCGACCTCTCAGAATTTGATGGAGTCAGCCATAAAAAGGTAAAACCCGGCACAGCCAATCTGCTGCGTGAAGCGGCAATGAGTGCGACAGAATGTGCTGCCGCCATAGCTGTCGGCAGAGCAGAAGCAAAAGCGGCTATTGAGGCTGGTGCCAACCTGCTGATTGCCGGAGATATGGGCATAGGCAACACCACCGCCTCTGCATGTTTGATCTGTAGAGAGACCGGTGCAGCACCTGAAGCTGTAGTCGGTTTCGGTACCGGCGTTGATGAGAATGGGCGCAACCTTAAGGTGGATGTCGTCAAAGCAGCCCTGACACGTATCTCCGGCTATGCAGATGATCAGTTGCTGCAGCAGGTTGGTGGCGTGGAAATTGCCGCCATGGCCGGTTTTTATCTGCAGGCAGCAGAGTCCGGCGTACCGGTGGTCATTGATGGCTTTATCGCATCCGCTGCTGCACTTGCAGCCCGGATTGTTGAACCGGAAGTGATCAACTGGATGCTGGCCAGCCACATATCACATGAAAATGGCCATGCTCTGGCACTTAAGGCACTTCGCCTTGATGCGCTGATCAATTTTGAGATGCGCCTTGGTGAAGGTTCAGGTGCAGCGCTGATTGTGCCGCTCTTGCAGTCTGCCATTGCCCTGCACAATGAGATGGCCACCTTCGCCAGTGCCGGTGTAACCGACAAAGATGAGTGAACCAACCATCATCACGCTGCTTCGCCACGGCGAAGTGGAGGCCGAGGGCTGGGCCTTCCGTGGCAGCACAGATATTCCACTATCCGAGCTCGGCTGGAGCCAGATGCGTGCGGCTGCAACCGGGTTTGATGGCCTTGATCATATCGCCACCTCACCACTGCAGCGTTGCAAACTGTTTGCCCGCGAGCTCAGTGAGCAGTCGAAGGCCGAGCTGATCACGCTTGATGCGATGGCCGAGATGGATTTCGGTGATTGGGAGAACCGCAGCTTTGACGAGATCAGTGGCTCTGACAGAGAGGTACTGCAGCAGTTCTGGGAATCACCTGTAGCCATTCAGCCGCCCAACGGCGAAGCCTTTGATGCTTTCAGTCAGCGTGTTATCAACTGCTGGCAAGAGTGGGTCAATCGCGATGTCGGTCAAAATCGTCTGCTTGTTGCCCACGGTGGTGTGATCCGGGTACTACTCGCCCACACCCTGAATATGCCGATGAGTGCCCTCTGGCGACTGCATCTCCCCTACGCTTCATGCAGTCAGATCTCCCTGTTTGAAGGCCATCAGCCACGCCTGCTGTTTATCAATCGTGAGGTTCAATCATGATGCCGCGCGGCCTGATTCTCGCTTTCGGTTTTCTCACACGTATTCCCATGCCTGCGCTTGCCGACTTTAAGCAGGAGGAGCTCTCTAGCTCTGCCATCTGGTTTCCGCTGGTCGGCCTCGCCATCGGCCTGCTGCTGATTCTCGTTGCACTGCTAGGTATCACTGCCAGCCCATGGATAGCGGCGCTACTGGTTGTGCTACTCTGGCTGGGCATTAGCGGTGGCCTGCATCTTGATGGTGCTGCTGATCTGGCTGATGGACTCGGTGCATCCCATCGTGATCCTGAGCGCCTGCTTGCGGTGATGAAAGATCCGCACACCGGCGCCTTCGGTGTGATGGCCATCGTCGCCATTCTTCTCACCAAGCTGGTTACTGTCGCGTGGATTGTGGAGTCACCCGATATCGACCTCTGGGTTCTGCTGCTGATTCCCGCCTGGGCAAGACTGGGAGCTATCTTCTGGTCACAGACACTTGAGCCGCTCGCAGCGGGTAGTGGCGAAGCGTTCGTTTGGCAGGTTGATGCAAAGATCCACTGGATCTGGGGCGGTGCCCTCTTCCTGCTCTCACTTATTTTTGTCTCCTTCATGTTTGCTCTTGCTGCCGTCGGCGCCCTGCTGCTCTGGCGCAGTTATCTGAAGTGGCGTCTGAATGGCATGAGCGGCGACTGTCTCGGTGCCGGCATCGAATATTGCGAGTGCCTGATGCTGCTTGCGATTGGACTCATCTAAGATGCTGCGCTGGTCAGCACTCATCATTGCAGTGGGCATCTGTCTGCTGCTGGGGTTGGCAACTGGCGAGCAGTGGATCAACCCGTTTGCTGGCAGCAGTCCACTTGAGCAGACCATTCTCTGGGATCTGCGTTTTCCGCGTCTGCTCACCGCCTTTGCTGTCGGAGGCCTGCTGGCACTGGCCGGTGCATGGTTTCAGGTTTTGCTCGGCAACCCACTGGCTGAACCCTATGTGCTGGGTGTAGCAGGCTCTGCTTCTGCCGGTGCGGTTACCGGACTGATGTTTATGCCCGAATCGGCATGGGTGATGAGCGCAGGTGCATTTATCGGTGCCTGGATCGGTATTGTGGCGGTGATGTTCTTCTCCCATCTGGGAGCTAACCGCATGCTGCTGGCCGGTGTGGTACTGGCAGCCTTCTGGTCTGCTGTACTGGCACTACTGCTGGCTCTACTACCTGAGCAGGGTTTGTTCCGCGCCTTCTCCTGGATGATGGGTGATCTCTCCCACTCCGATCTGCCCATTCCACTGCTGCTGATTGCATGGACTATTGCACTGGCTTGCGGCGTGATGCTCTCCGGCTCACTGGACAGACTGCTGCTCGGCGAACGTCATGCCGAAGCGTTGGGTGTGGATGTCAAAAAGCTGCGTCAGCGCCTGCTACTGCTCGCTTCAGCCGTTACTGCACTGGCAGTGACTGCTGCCGGAACCATCGGTTTCGTCGGCTTGGTGATTCCGCATCTTATGCGCCTGCTGTTCGGCTCACTGCACAGCGCGGTACTGCCCGCCTCCGCCATCGGTGGCGGCCTGCTGCTGGTTCTGGCCGATTCGGCTGCCCGCACCATCATTGCCCCGGCTGAACTGCCGGTCGGTATTCTCACCGCTATTATCGGTGTGCCTGTATTCCTCTTTCTGCTGCTGAGACGTTCGAGATGAGTAGTCTAATGAAGCTATCGAATCTCATGGTTAAACGCGGTGAATCCACCCTTCTTTCAGACTTAAACTGTGAAATCCATGCCGGTGAGGTGGTGGTGATTCTCGGCCCCAACGGGGCAGGTAAATCGAGCCTGCTGCTTGCGCTGGCTGGACTGATTCCTGCATCAGGTGGTCTGGAACTGCATGGCAAGGCTCTTACCGGCTACAGCCGCAATGAACTAACCCGCCTGATCGCCTGGCAGGGGGAGCTTCCTCCTACCGAGTTTGGCCTGACTGTAAAACAGCGCCTTGAACTTGCTGCCGGTGAAGAGATCGACGCTGTTGAGGCTACCGCCACACGCATGGATATAGGTTCGTTGCTGCATAGGCCACTGGGCCAACTCTCCAGTGGTGAACGTCAGCGCACCGAACTGGCTGCATTGATGCTGCGTCAAACGCCCATCTGGCTGCTGGATGAACCAACCGCGCATCTCGATCTCAAACATCAGATTCACTTTATCAATATGATGAAAGAGGAGCGTAAACAGGGCCGTGGCATCATCACCGTGCTGCACGACCTGCAGCAGGCGATGGCTGTGGCTGATCATCTTATACTCATTGATGGCAGAGGCGGTGCTGAATATGGTGAGGCGAAACAGCTTTTTGCAAGTGAGCGATTAACAAAACTATTTGATGCACCAGTCATCACACAGGGAACTGTTCTGGTTCCTGATTACGGAGTTATGAAATGAAGTCACGTGACAAACGACAGGGCGTTGTACTGGTACATACCGGCGACGGAAAAGGTAAAAGTTCTTCGGCTTTCGGTGTTGCCTTCCGTGCAGCGGGCTGGGGCATGAAGGTGTGCGTGATCCAGTTCATCAAAGGCAAATGGAAAACCGGCGAAGAGCGGGCCGCTAAACAGTTTGATAATATCGAGTGGCATGCACTCGGTGACGGTTTTACCTGGGACACGAAAAACCCGGAGCAGGATATCAAAACCAGCCGTGAAATCTGGGATCTCTGCAAAGCCAAAGTGCGCTCTGAAGAGTTCGATCTGGTGCTCTTTGATGAGATTAACTACTGCAGCGGTTACGGCTGGATATCCGGTGAGGAGATTGCCACCTTCATCCGCGAAGAAAAACCGAAGTGGATGCATATGATCCTCACCGGTCGGGGTGCAGCACCCGAAGTGATCGAGGTTGCCGATACCGTCACCGAGATGAAGATGATCAAACACGCCTACGAATCCGACATCCCCGCCACTCAGGGTATTGAATTTTGAGGGTACTACTTGCCCACGGCTCTTCTGACTCAGTTCATGCAGAACAGGTCGATACTCTGGCAGGCAAAGTTTCAACCCTGCTTGGCGAAGCTGTCACAACTGCCTTTCTCTCTGATGCACGCCTGCCTGCGGGAGCCGATGTTCTTCCTCTGTTTCTTGGTGCTGGTGTGCATGTCACCAGAGATGCGCCTGCGCTAGCAACTGTTTCAAATTGCCGTCTGCTACCGGCATTCGGCAGGCAAACGGATGCCATCAGCTCCCTTATTCTTAAAAACGCTGCAAAGAACAGCATCTTCCTGCTCTATCAGCCAGCAGGTTTTGAGGCGCTGCAAAACAGACTGCAGGAGCATGGCCCGGTTGCCTGTCTGCATGGTGAATCGTCACTGACAACTGTTCTGCAACAGCAACATCAAGCAGGGGCTAGCGGGATAACCGTGCAACCGGTACTGCTGTTTCCGGGACACTCTCTTGCTAGAGTCCGGAGCATGATCAGTGAATCTGCCATCCCCGATGTAACCCTTGCAGCCGTTCTCAGTGAACTGGACGGTTTTGCCGAGCTGGTCGCAGAGTGCTTCAGGAGTGATAAATGAAACTCGATGCACCACTCTCTAACGGTGAGGTGGCGCTGGTCGGTGCCGGTCCCGGCGCGGCATCACTGCTCACGCTGGCTGCCGCAAAACTGATCGCTGACTGCGATGCTATTGTATATGACGCACTGGTCTCTGAAGAGGTGCTGAACATGGCCGCCGTCGGTGCCGAACTGATTGAAGCCGGCAAACGCGGTGGCAGGCCCTCAACCAGCCAGCATGATATCTGTGAGACACTGATTGAGCTGGCCAGCGCGGGAAAACGGGTGGTGCGCCTGAAAGGCGGTGATCCGTTTGTCTTTGGCCGGGGTGGTGAGGAGATGCGTGCACTGGCTGCAGCCTCTGTCCAATTCCGGGTAATTCCGGGCATTACATCCGGGGTGGCAGCACCTGCCATGGCCGGCATTCCGGTCACGGATCGCTCGGTCAATGCCACGCTGGCCTTTCTTACCGGCCATGAAGCCAGCGAGAAGAGTCGCATGGACTGGCAGGCGCTTGTAGAGGCGTTTCCGGTGCTGGTCTTCTATATGGGAGCCAGGAATCTACCGCAAATTGTCGAGAAGCTGCTTGAGGCGGGCCTTGCACAACAGACACCAGTTGCCATTATTCACGCTGCTACGTTGGATGATGAACAGACGATTGTGACCACCCTGCAAGCGGTAGCCAATGGAGATGTCACTGCCCAATCACCATCGATTATTATTATCGGTGATGTGGTGAACGAAAGAATAAGCTGGAAGGATTAAGCCATGCCAAAACCGATGATGATGCCCTATAAACGCCACGCCATTATGTGCTGTGGAAAAAGCTGTGGTGAAAACCTGCCGCTACTCAACTATCTCAAAGATCAGGTTGTTGCTGCAGGGCTTGTCGTCGGTGATCCCGATGCGGTGCGTGTGAACAGAGCCGGTTGTCTGGGCGTCTGCATTGAGGGGCCTGTGATGGTGGTCTATCCGGAAGGGGTCTGGTACTGCAATCTGAATCAGAGTGCTATTGACCGCATTATTGAAGAGCATTTCCGTGGTGGCAGGGTTGTTGAAGAGTTCGCATTTTATAAGATGTAACAACTTCTTACGTTCACCCTGTGGATGCAATTTCACACACGAATCATCTAACCACTGGCAATAACAAAACAAACCCTCTACGCTAGGCGACGGGAAGCAGCCATCAAAGGGGGCTGGAATGCGGTTAAACGGCTTGATCATCATCGTCTCTCTGCTCTGTGCATCTTTCGCGCAGGCGGCCACGCCGACGCTTAACCGAAGCACATTTGAAGAGGCCCGCGCGGCCCTGAACAGCAATGATCTTCCCACCTATCAAACCCTGAAAGCCAGAATTCCAGACTATCCACTCACCCCCTATCTCGATATCTGGGAAGCCCGAAAAGCGCTTGCCAAGGGCAGTGACAGCACAGTTCAGGATGTCGTTGAACACTTTTCCGATATTCCTGAATCGATCAACCTGCGTGTGGCATGGCTTCATCATCTTGCCAAAAAAGGTGACTGGAAAAAGATTGGCCAGCAGCTTGAAAAATTCCCTGCTGATCGCAAGCGGACACCTGAGATTGCCATGCTCGCAGCGTGGAAAGATGGCAACACAAAACAGGCACTGACACTCTTCTCCAAACGCTGGATCAAAGCACAAAAAGTCAGCGGATACACGCATCCGCTCTATCAACAGTGGCAGAGGTCCGGGCACCCCACACTCTATGAACGCTGGCTGCGCATTGACCACTACGCCAATAGCGGCAAATGGAAAAAGATAAAGGGCGAGAAACGCCATCTGCCAAAAGATCAGCAATCACTGATCAGCTACTGGCAGAAGATGCAGAACAATCCTGAAAAGATGTTGCAACAGTTTCCTTCCAATATATCACCCTTCACTGCCGAGTTGATACTTAATGATGGTGTAAAACGACTGGCCCGCTCCGATCCTGCCAAAGCGTGGTTACAGATTCTCTCACTTGCTGAGACAGCCAATTTAAATCCGCTCTTTCTGGCAGATCAGCAGCGTCAGATTGCCCTGCGCGCTGCCCGCCGGCATATGCCAGAAGCGATCACATGGCTGAACAGCCTGCCTGCTTCGGCACAGAACGAAGATACCCGCAGCTGGCTGACTCGCCTCTATATCGTCAATCAGCAGTGGCCGCAAACCATTGCCGCCATTGATGCCATGCCCGATAACGAACGTCAGCAGAGCAACTGGCTCTACTGGAAAGCGCGTGCCCTGGAGCTGACAGGCAGAATTGATCTGGCTGAACCGCTCTACCTGATGCTGGCCGATGATCGCGGTTACTACAGCTTTCTTGCCTCCGAAAGACTCGGCATCCCACTTAAGCTGGAAAACAGCAACATTGATGCACCCGATAGTGCCACTGCTGAGATAGCCGAGATGAAAGCAGTGCATCGCGCTTATGAGTGGCTACAGCTTGGCAACAACAACAAAGCCAGCCGTGAATGGCACTTTGCCCTGCAAGATGCATCCAAAGAGCAGTGGGCCGCGGCCACCAATCTTGCTAACCACTGGGGCTGGTTTGATCAGACGATTCGTTCCGCCTTTAAATCCGACAGCCTTGATGCACTTGAATCGCGTTTTCCACTGGGTTTTGAGGAGGAGGTCAGATCCGCATCGATTGAGAGCGGCCTCACCTCATCCGAGATCTGGAGCATTATCAGGCAGGAGTCGGCCTTTAATTCTCAGGCTGTATCCTATGTGGGAGCCAAAGGTCTGATGCAGCTGATGCCACGCACCGCCAGGGCCGTCGCCAAACAACTTAAACTGCGCTCTCGTCATCCCGACCTCTTCTCCCCTGAGGTTAATATTCGTCTCGGTTCAACCTATCTGGCCGACATGAAACAGCGCTTTGGCTCGCTGGCGCTGGCGGCAGCGGCCTACAATGCAGGCCCACATCGGGTATCAAGCTGGCTGGAGCGCACGCCGTTCTCTGCTCCTGAAGCGTGGGTTGAAGCGATACCGTTTAATGAGACACGCCGTTATGTGCAGCAGGTGATGGCTTTTGTCACCGTCTATGAGTGGCGACAGGAAAAAACACCGGGCAGCATGATCGCAAGGATCGGTGGCGAACTGGAAAAAGTGAGCCTGAACCGGTCGCATTGATCCGCATATAGCCATATTCGCCTGCCCTTGTTAGTCTGCGCGCCGAATTTGTGAGTGAGGTAATAACCCATGGCATTTATAGTCACCCAACTGTGTAAAGATTGTGTCGATACCGCCTGTGTTGCGGTATGTCCGGTTGACTGTTTCTATCAGCCGAAAGAGATCAACGATGAAACCCCGAACATGCTCTACATCTCTCCGGAAGAGTGCATCGACTGTGCGGTCTGTGAGCCAGAGTGCCCATGGGAAGCGATCTACCCTGAAGAGGATGTGCCTGAGGTGTTTGAATCTGATCTCGCGCTGAATGAGCTCTGTGATGATGAACGCGAAAAGTTTGATCTGGCTGAAGTGAAAGATCATACCCCGCCATCAGCTGAAGAAGTGGCTCAGAATAAGGCCAAATACGGTCTCTGATCTCTACAGGATCGATAATTTCAGACGCATGTGCGGGCAACTGCACATGCGTTTTTTATTTCCCCTATGAAAAGTAATCTTCCGCCACTGATCGGCATGAGCTTTGAGCAGATGGTTCAGCTCTGCCATGATGCCGGTGCCAAACCGGTGCATGCCGAGCGCATCGTTGCCTCCCTGTTTCGCCACTATAACAGTGATATCAGTGCCATCCCCGAACTACCGAATATCCTGCGCAGCTATCTGGCCGAACATACCTCTATGTTTGAGCCCGAATGCACCGCGCTACAACAGGCTGAGGATGGCACCCGTAAACTGCTGCTGAAGATGCCCGATGGCAGAGAGGTGGAGACGGTACTGATTCAGGGGCCGGGTCGTCTCACCCAGTGCATCTCAACCCAGGTTGGCTGTGCGGTTGGCTGCACCTTCTGCCTGACCGCAACCGCAGGTCTGACGCGTAATCTCTCTGCAGCCGAGATGGCTGCGCAGGTGATTGCAGGCCAGAAGACCGGTGATTTCAAGGTGCGCAATCTGGTATTGATGGGCATGGGTGAACCGCTGCATAACTACGATGAGGTGGCGCGCTTCCTCTCGATTGCCGCCAATCCGAAAGGCATGGCCTTCTCACCCAACCGCATCACCCTCTCCACCTCAGGCATGGTTCCAGCCATCTACAGAATGATCGAAGATAAGCTACCGTGCAATCTGGCTGTTTCACTCAATGCCACCACCGATGAGGTGCGTGACCGGATAATCCCGATTAACCGCAAGTATCCGATTCATGAGCTGCTGGATGCAGTGCGCGCTTATATCAAAGCACGCGGCAACAAACGGGTGCTGATTGAATATGTGATGCTGGCCGGTATCAATGACACGACTGAAGATGCCCATCGCCTATGCGAATTGGTTAAAGGCATGGGCTGCACAGTGAACCTGTTGCCATTCAATGCCTTTGAAGGCTCGCCATTTCAGAGTCCTGATGACACGGCAGTCTCTGCCTTTCGTGAGATACTGGTCGCGGCAAAGATCGTCGCTGTGGTTCGCTCTTCACGCGGCAATGAGATTTCAGCTGCCTGTGGCCAGCTGAAAACCGAAGTGGCGCGTCGACGCAAGTCAGCAGCATAAAAAAAACGGCCCCAAAGGGCCGCTTTAATAGACAGAACTTTTACCTTAACTGTCCGCTGATTTAACACCGCAACTGTTTGCTCCTACGATGAGATAAAGCGGGCAGAACTTAATCACTGCTGTCAGTACAAATACACTGCCTGCTGCAATCGCCACCATATTCCATGGTGCTGCCAGACCGCCCATATAACCAAACGCAATCGCTGCTGCACCTACCACCAGTCGTAAAACCCGATCAATTGTTCCTACATTTGCTTTCATATTAAACCTCCACTGAGAATCTCGTTGCTGATGGAGGGATTATAGACCTCTATATATTATAGTTCCGTGATATTGTCACACAACCTCTTTCGCCAGCCGTTTCATGGCTGAAAGGTCGGAGAGACGCACTTCGCCACGTTTGAGCATCACCAGTGAACGACGCTCGAAATCCTTAAGAATACGACTGACCACTTCACGCGCTGTACCCAGTTCGGTCGCCAGTTGCTGGTGGGTCAGGCGCAGTGCATGGCTACCGTCATCAAGTTCGAGCAGGCGGCAAGCCAAGCGAACATCCATACGTCCAAATGCAACATCCTCAATCAACGCCATCAGATCGGCCACACGATCCGAGATCATGCCCAGTGTAAATTTACGAAAAGCGCTGTCTGAGAGCAGCTCATCAAAGCGGCTGGCCGGGATCAGAGCCAGTTCGGTATCCACTTCGGCAATGCCCTCGGCAGGATAAAGTTTACCGCCCAACAGACAGGAGGTGGTCAACATACAGGTCTGCCCATCCTCAACCCGGTAGAGCACAATCTCGCGCCCCTCACTATCCATCTTCTGCACGCGCACTGAGCCATCGAGCACAAACACATAACCCTGACAGGCGTCACCATCGCGAAACAATACTGTGCCTTTGGGCACCTTCATGGTTTTCAGTGCGGCAAGCTCATGGCTCACTGCCCCGGAGAGTCCCGTTAGTGCCGGAAAAAGAGAAAGCCAGTTATCTATGCTCATTTCACCTCCAGATGTAAACGCCTGATCCTGCTCAGCGAGCGATCAAATTTCGACCAGCTCCACTGTTTTCCGGGGTCCCATTTGCGGCCCGGTGCGATATCCTGATGGCCGACAATACGTTGCCTATTAATAGCTGGAAAGTGTTGCATCAGTTGCCGGCAGAGCCGCGCTGTTTCCCGGTACTGCGGCTGTGTAAAGGGATGCGTTTCATCACCGATCATCTCGATGCCAATGGCAAAATCGTTACACCCCTCACGCTCATGCCATGATGAGACACCTGCATGCCAGGCCCGACGCTGACAGGGAACAAACTGGGTAATGCCACCCTTGCGATCAACCACGAAGTGGGCCGAAACCTTTAATTCCTGCAGATCTGCAAATGAGGGGTGAACACTGCAATCAAGCCGGTCCATAAATAGATCCTCGATATAGCCCATCTCAAACTGCCCCGCCGGAAGGCTGATCGCATGCAACACAATCATATCAACCGCCATACCGGGCGGGCGCTCATTCTGATGAGGAGAGTTGATCCATCGCATGCCACTATCATGGTCTGAGAAATTGGTGATGTCATGCCTTTGCTTTGCAACTGGAGGAATACGGTTTTATTCAACGGTGGAATCGGGCATCATATCCGCATGAATTCCATCTCCTCCGAGGAAAAAGCACGGCTGATGAAGCTGGCGACCTACGCCTCAACATCGGTCGCCCTTACCCTGATTATCTGCAAAATGGTCGCCTGGCTGATGACCGATTCGGTCAGTCTGATGGCCACCCTCATCGACTCCTGTCTGGATGCACTCGCCTCGATCATTAATCTGGTTGCTGTTCGCCACGCTCTGGCTCCGGCCGATAAGCAGCACCGCTTTGGTCACGGTAAAGCTGAAGCGCTGGCCGGCCTTGGTCAGGCCACCTTTATTACCGGTTCAGCGCTGTTTCTACTGCTTGAGGCGATCTCTCACTTCTGGAATCCGCAACCGATCTCAGAGATGCCTGTCGGTGTCGCCATTATGGTTGTCTCCATTGTCGCCACCTATGGCCTGATGATGTTCCAGCAACATGTTATCAATAAAACAGACTCCACCGCCATCAAAGCGGATCGCCTGCACTACAAAACCGACCTTCTGGTTAACGGCAGCGTCATCATCGCTCTGCTGCTGGCCTACTACGGCTGGGCCGGTTTTGATCCACTCTTCGCCCTGCTGATTGCCGGTTATATCCTCTACAGTGCATGGGAGATTGTGCAGGAGTCACTGGGTCTGCTGATGGATCGTGAAATGCCTGATGAGGATCGCCAGAAAATTAAGGCCATCGTACGCGGTCATCCCAAGGCACTCGGCATGCATGATCTGCGCACCCGCACGTCCGGCATGACCATTTTTATTCAACTTCACCTTGAATTGGACGATAGTTTAACTCTTATGCAGGCACACACGATCTCAGATGAAGTAGAAGCACTACTCCTGGCGGAATATCCGGGGGCGGAGATAATTATCCACGAAGATCCGGCCAGCCTGGTTGAGCAGCATCCGGAGTTTGCCGAGTGAAACGGCTGCTGCTGAGCCTGCTGCTGCTCTGCGGCATGAGCACATCAGCGGCGGCTGCCACTGAAGCCCTCGAAGTCTATTATCTGCCGATCTCCGATGCTGCAGAAGCAGTACGAAGCCAGCTCTCTGCCAATGGTAAAATCGCCCCGATTCCGTCCCGGCGTATGCTCGTGATTGAGGATGACAGGCAACACATCAATAAAGCCAAAGCACTGCTTAAGAAACTGGATCAACCCGCACCTCAATTCACCGCCGTAGTTGAGATCGAGGATATCAGCAGCAGGATCATCGCCAACGCTCGCGCCTCAGGTGCAGTCAGACTTGGCAAACTGCCCGGCGGCTGGGTACAGCTGGCACTCGGGAAAAACAGTCAACACCACAACAGCAGTCACCTGCATCAGCTGCGTATTAGCGCAGCAGAAGCGGCAAGGTTAGAGACAGGTACGATCCGCTCATTCAGCCGCGAGACCCGCCTCTGGCTCAGTGGTTACGGCATCGTGCAGGCCAACAGTGTCGAGATGATTCCAATCACCTCGGGATTCAATGTCGTCGCATGGCCAGTCGGCACAGATCAGGTGCGCGTTCGCATCACCCCGTGGATGCAGCGTCTGGAACCACAGGTAAGCGGACGTCATGAGATGCTTATCGATCTGGGCACGGCAAGAGATCCTGCCACCCCGCCCTCACCCAATGCCAACATGCGCCTGAATGCCTCTCCGCAACTACAAAACAACCCGGTCATCGAGATTGCCGGAGCCTCCACCGAGGTGACCATCCCACTGGATAAAACCGTAACCATTGCAGCATCCAGCAATGAAGCAGGCCGACTCGGCACCGCCCTGCTCGCTGGCCGCTCCTCGGTCGGCAAAAGAGATTTTGTCATCCACCTGCGTGTAAACCGTTAATATATCATAGCAGCTAAAGGAGGGTAGGACGCATGAGAAGATCAACTCTAATTGATCTCATTGGCATCGAGCTCAATCCTTCCAGTCATAGCGAAAAACTGATCTCGGGTGTTGGTGCTTTCATCGCTATTTTCGCCATCTATAACATCAGCTATCTGATGCTTGGAGAAGATGCTCTTCTGCTTGTTACCTCGATGGGTGCTGCAACTGTACTGCTGTTTTCAGTGCCACATGGCCCATTGTCGCAACCCTGGCCACTGTTTGGCGGCAATCTTATCTCCGCCTGCATCGGCGTGGCCTGCGCCCAATTGATTCCAGATACATTCATCGCCGCTGCAGCGGCTGTCGGGCTCTCCGTGACCATCATGTATTACCTGAAATGTATCCATCCACCCGGTGGTGCCACAGCACTATCGGCTGTGGTTGGCGGTTCAGCAGTCGAATCGCTCGGTTTTCAATATGTTATCACGCCGGTATTGCTCAATGTGCTGGTCATTTTTTCGGTTGCCGTACTATTTAACTTCTTATTCAAATGGCGGAGATACCCGGCCAGACTGGCTAAAATCGAAACAAAAAACAGAACGGCCGCCAATGAGTCAGCCCGGCTCTCACATCAAAGCATCGAGCATGCTTTACGACAGATTGATTCTTTCATTGATATCAGTGAAGAGGATTTAAACCGAGTTTATCTACTGGCCAGTGAATATGATAATTCACCGACATCTAAAACAGGCGTGAATAAGGAAACCAATAAAACCTAGCGTTCCAAGCGGTACCACTGGGCTTTTTTCTTTTGCCAGAAGTCGCGGTATTCCGGGTCAGTGACCTCGCCATCACGGTTGGCATCCATCTCTTCAAAACGCACTTTGGCGCGTTCGTTGACCATAAGAAGATACTCATCGAGTGAAACGCCTTCGCTTGAGTCCTGATCAAGTTCGATAAAACGGTCGACAATCTTGTCGGTGGAGCTTTTTGGTTCGGCCCATGCTCCGGTGGCGGAAACAGTCAGACAAAACATCAACAGTGAAAAAAAGCGAATAAACATGGGAACCTCACATCAGTTGCCGACTCATGCGGCTGACGGCATCATATCCAAATTGATTTCAGCAGGCGAGGGGAAACATGAAGGCCTATCTAGATTTAATGCGCCATGTGCGCGACCACGGCACCCAGAAGGGCGACCGCACCGGCACCGGCACCAAATCGGTGTTCGGGCACCAGATGCGTTTCGATCTCTCTGAAGGATTCCCGATGGTCACCACCAAAAAGGTGCATCTGAAGTCGATTATTCATGAACTGCTCTGGTTTCTCAGCGGTGATACCAATACCCGTTATCTAACCGAGAATGGTGTCAAAATATGGAATGAGTGGGCTACTGAAGATGGATCACTGGGCCCTGTTTATGGTTTCCAGTGGCGCAACTGGGCCACACCTGATGGTCGCCTTGTCGATCAGATCTCCGAGTTGATCGAGCAGATTAAAACCAAGCCCAATTCACGCCGTCTGATTGTTTCAGCTTGGAATGTGGCTGACCTGCCGGATGAGTCGATCTCGCCACAGGCCAATGTCGCCAATGGCAAGATGGCACTGCCTCCCTGCCACACCTTTTTCCAGTTTTATGTCGCTGACGGCAAACTCTCCTGCCAGCTCTACCAGCGCAGTGCCGATATCTTTCTCGGTGTGCCGTTTAATATCGCATCCTATGCCCTATTCACCATGATGATTGCACAGGTGTGTGATCTGGAAGCGGGCGATTTTGTGCACACCTTTGGTGATGCCCACCTCTACTCCAACCACATGGAGCAGGTAGAGACACAGCTGGCCCGCGAACCTTTTACCCTGCCAACCATGAAGATCAATCCGGATGTAAAAAACATCTTCGATTTCACCTATGAAGATTTCGAACTGATCAATTATGAGTGCCACCCCGGTATTCGCGCCCCGATTGCCATCTGATCTGCAATACTCAGAGGGTAGTGAACAGGGGTAGCAAGGAGATCTGCGTATGAACCAACCACAACCGGGCATTCTTGCCGATGTGCCAACACAGGCACGTTACCTGAGCTTCTCTATTGATGCCGATGGCGACCTGAAAAAGGCGCTGCGGCAGCTGGCCGGGTTTGCTGATGGTGAGGCAACCGTTGTCGGCATTGGTGCCTCGGTGGCTGAAGTGCTCTCTAAAGAGGTAGTCGGTTTAACCAGCTTCCCGATCTTTGAGGATGCACTGGTTGAGGTTCCCGCAACCCACAGTGATCTCTGGTGCTGGCTGCGTGGCAGCGATCGCGGTGAACTGGTGCACCGCACCCATCAGCTGGTCAACCTGCTGGCTGACGGTTTCATCTGTGATCAGATTATTGATGGCTTCCGTTTTGATAGTGGCCGCGATCTCACCGGCTATGAGGATGGCACGGAAAACCCGGTAGATGATGAGGCGTTGAAGTGCGCGGTTGTCGCCAATGCCGGTGAAGGTATGGATGGCTCAAGCTTTGTGGCTGTGCAGCAGTGGGTGCACAATCTTGATGATTTCCTCTCTCGCCCCCAATCGGAACAGGATGAAACCATTGGGCGGCGCAAATCGGATAACGAAGAGCTGGAAGATGCCCCTCGTTCGGCACATGTGAAACGTACGGCACAGGAGGATTTTAGCCCTGAAGCCTTCGTGGTTCGTCGTTCCATGCCATGGGCTGACTCCGCCCACGAAGGGCTGGTTTTCGTTGCCTTTGGTCACAGCTTTGATGCATTTGAAGCACTGCTTGAGCGCATGGTCGGTGCAGATGATGGCGAAGTTGATGCTCTGTTCAGCTTTACCACGCCGGTAAGCGGCAGTTATTTCTGGTGCCCGCCTATGTGCAATGGAAAACTCGATCTGCGAGCACTCGGGTTATAATGCCAACGCTAAAGGCGTTGCATTCAGCAACTGATTTCCGGAGCTTTGGCTGATGCGTAAACCAACAATCTCCCTGATCTGGGGCATGGACAGCAACCGACTCATCGGTAAAGAGAACGGGCTGCCCTGGCGCCTGCCTGCCGATATGGCCTGGTTCAAAAAAAGTACAATGGGCAAACCGATTCTGATGGGGCGTAAAACCTACGAGTCAATCGGGCGCCCCCTGCCCGGCCGCACCAACCTGATTCTTACCCGCCAAGCCGACCTGAACATTGAAGGCTGCACGGTCATCCATTCAATCGAAGAGGCACTGGCTGAAGTGCCCGATGCAGAAGAGATTATGGTGATGGGCGGTGCAGAGATCTACGCACTACTACTGGATCAGGCAGACAGGCTCTATATTACCGAGATCGACGGTAGTTTTGAGGGTGATGCATGGTTTCCCGAATTTGATCTCAGCTTATGGCGCGAGAGCGGACGCGAAGAGCATCTTCCGGATGAGAAGAATCTGTATGCCTATGCCTTTATTACCATGGAACGAATCACAGCCTGATGAATTAAGGCTGCATCAGGTTAATTAGCTAGCTTCTATCAGTTTGCGATTGGAGCGGATCATCGACTGGATTGTTTTTACATAGGCCATGCCGCGTTCGGAGTAGGATTTAAGACCCATAGCCAGCTTCTCGGCATCCAGTGGCTGTTTCTGCTTGCGTAACTGCAATCTTATTTGACGAAACTCGCGATAGGCACGGGTGCGATTGATATTCTGAATATAGGCGCGCACAGAGAGCCCCGGTGAATCAAAACTGCGCACCTCATGCGTGGAACCCGCATTGCGCTGAGTGGGCACCATGCCGCACCCTTTCGAGTAACACCACTGACCAAAGAAGTTTTTGCCCTCTTTAGCAAAGCGGGACTCACCCCAGGCCGATTCATTGGCCGCCTGCACCAATGCCATCTCAAGTGGCACAATATCAACACGGGCCATCATCTTATCCCAGAACTGCTGATCAGGCTTCCCCTTCATCTCCACCTTATACTGTTTAGCGACCTCTGCCAGCCACTGCCGATCATCCTGGCTTAAGGTAGCTGACTGCATCTCAATCAGGCGGCTGCGCAACTTTACCACGCGAGCATTCTCTTCAATGACGAATGGTTTCATAAACGCGAAAAAGAAGCGTTTCTTCTCTGTCACACTGTTGAATCTGGCAGGCCGCTTCACCACCTCTTTTTTCACAACTGGCTTGTCCACAACAACCACTTGCGGCGCAACCTCTTTCACCTCCACCACCTTCGGCTCAACCTTGGCACAGGATGCCAATAGCAGAGAGGCAAACAGGGTAAACAGTAGTCGGGTCAACAGTTTGGGATTTCGATTAGTAGTATGCATGGCCGGCACTGTGGCTGAGCGGAGAGGGGCTGACCGTGATGGATAACACAACATAAGCGCGCACTTTATCGCTATCTCTACCGCATGCAATCGATCTGCTAGCCTCTGCCAATGCAAAATGAATCCACATCCTCGTTTTATGATCTTGGTCCGGAGCAGGTGCTACAGGCGATTGAGAGCATTGGTTACCACTGCAATGGTCAGCAGATGGCACTTAACTCCTATGAGAACCGCGTCTATATGGTTGGTATTGAGGATGAACCATCGCTGGTGGTGAAGTTCTATCGTCCCAATCGCTGGAGTGATGCGGCGATTCATGAAGAGCACCAATTTACGCTGGAGCTGACCGACTTTGATATCCCGGCCGTGCCACCACTGATTATTGAAGGCGACACGCTGTTTCATTTTGGCGAACACCGTTTCTCTCTCTATCCCCTGAAAGCCGGACGCGCACCGGATCTGGAGAGTGAGGAGCAGTTGCAGCAGCTCGGTCGTTATATCGGCCGTATCCATGCGCTCGGCGCAACACGCGATTTTGAACATCGGCCAACACTGGATGTGCACACTTTCGGTGATGCTTCATACGAATTCGTCATTGAAAACGGATTTATCCCACTCGAACTGGAAGCTGCATATGAGGCGGTGGCTGAAGAGCTGCTGGACACGGTTGAATCCCGTTTTGAATCGATCGACCCGCAACTGATTCGCCTGCATGGCGATGGCCATCAGGGTAATATCCTCTGGGATGTTTCCGGCCACGGGGCAGGTAACCCCTATATCATCGACTTTGATGATGCCCGCATGGGCCCCGCCGTTCAGGATCTCTGGATGTTTCTCTCCGGCGAGCAGGATCAGATGAACAGCGCCCTCGACATTCTGCTCACCGCCTATAGCCAGTTCTGTGATTTCGACTGTCGTGAACTATCACTGATCGAACCCTTAAGAACCCTGCGCATCATGCATCACGCCGCCTGGTTAGCCCGGCGCTGGGATGATCCGGCCTTTAAATATGCCTTTCCCTGGTTCAATACACAGAACTACTGGGAGCAGCACATTCTGATGCTCAAAGAGCAGGTTGGCGCCATGCAGGAGCCACCACTGCAGTGGTTATAGGAAAAACAAGGCTGCTGCATTCATGCAGACGCTAAAGTAGGGTGAGCCGCATGGAAGAGCGACTGATTGAACTGGAAACCAAAATCTCCTATCAGGATCATCTCATTGGTGAACTTAACGATGTGGTGACCCGCCAGCAGAAGCAGATAGACCGGCTGGAAAAAGCGATCTCCCGGCTGCATGAGCAGGTGAGAAGCGGCAGTGATTCAGGCCTGGCACGCCCTGATGAAGAGAGCCCGCCTCCGCACTATTAAGAACGCACTGAAAAGCATCTGTACGGGAGAGCTCCTGCCTGCAAAACTTATGCCTGTTTCCGTTCGTAGCAAGCAGAGCTATAGTTGCCAGATCACTGTTAATGGATAATCAATATGTCTGAAAAACCCTGGGGTGGCCGTTTTGAGTCCCCTACCAATGAATTTGTAGAAGCATTTAACGCATCGATCGATGTGGATGCGCGCATGTATGCCGAAGATATCGCCGGATCTCGTGCTCACGCCAAAATGCTGACTGCACAGGGCATCCTCTCTCAGGAGGATTGTAACTCGATCCTGCGCGGTCTGGATGAGATTACCGGTGAGATCAACAGTGGTGAGTTTGAATTCACCATCGCCCTTGAAGATGTGCATATGAATATTGAAGCACGTCTGACCGAGAAAATAGGCGATGCAGGTAAACGCCTGCACACAGCGCGCTCCAGAAATGATCAGGTTGCCACTGATACCCGTCTCTATCTGCGTCGTCGCACAGCCGATATCGTGGCTCGCATCCGTCATCTGCAAAAGGTGCTGGTAGCACTGGCCGATGAACATGCCGATACCATTATGCCCGGCTTCACCCACCTGCAGACAGCACAGCCGGTCACACTCGGCCATCACCTGCTGGCTTATGTCGAGATGTTCGATCGCGACGCTGGCCGCTTTAGCGATGCCTCCAAGCGTATGAACTGCTGCCCGCTCGGATCTGCGGCACTGGCCGGTACCACCTTCCCCATTGATCGTTTTATGACAGCCGAAAAACTCGGTTTTGACAGCCCGACCCGCAACTCTCTTGATGCTGTTTCTGACCGTGATTTTATTATGGAGCTGTTGGCTGCGGCATCAATTACAGCCGTACACCTCTCCCGCTTCTCTGAAGAGCTGATCCTATGGATGAGTGCTCAGTTCCAGTTTGTCGACCTTCCAGATGCCTTCTGCACCGGCTCATCGATCATGCCACAGAAGAAGAATCCGGATATGCCTGAACTGGTACGTGGCAAGACCGGCCGCATTATCGGTGGTCTGGTTGCCATCCTGACCACGGTTAAAAGCCTGCCACTGGCCTACAACAAGGATATGCAGGAGGACAAAACTGCTGTTTTTGATGCCTTCGATAATCTTGAAGGAAGCCTGCGCGTTTTTGGTGATATGCTGCCCGGTATCACGGTGAACAAAGCGGTACTGCATCGTGCCGCATCCTCCGGTTTTGCAACGGCAACTGATCTTGCTGATGCACTGGTTCGTGCCGGTGTACCATTCCGCGATGCACATGAGATCGTCGGCAAATCGGTTGGCCACTGTATCAAAGCTGATATTGAGCTGCATGAGATGGATGAAGCAGCCTGCAGTGCCATTGACGCACGTCTGAGCGTGGATATGGTGCGCGCACTTTCAGTCGAGAGTTGCGTGGCAGCACGTGATCATATCGGCGGCACCGCACCGGCTCAGGTGCGCATTCAGGTTACCGCCTGGCAAAAGGAGCTGAAAAGCTAATGAAATCCAATCGTCTGTTTCACACCCTCTCTCTGCTATTGCTTGCAGTGCTGCTGCTTGGCGGCTGTGGCCGCAAAGAGGCACCGCAAATAAGCTCAGCCGACATCAAACCGGAAATCGTTAACATGGTCTATAACATGGAGATTGGTCTGGTACATATGAATTTCTCACTCAAAGGCAATCCGGCCGGCGTCGGTTATCAGATTGATCGCACTGTGACAGATCCATACTGTAACTGTCCGGGATTCTGGCGCCGTTTTCAGGATCAGGCTCCCAATCCGAAACTGATGGAGAAACCGATCAATAAAATGATCTCGCTGAGCGCCAAGGATAAGGAGTTTCTCTACCGCATCCGAGCCTATGATATCGATGGCAATATCGGGCCATGGAGCAAGATCATGCGCGCCAAGTATCACGACCCGCTAGGCGACTGATGATGCAGGAAAAATCGCATCAGGCTCGCCTTGAACAGCTGGGCGCTTATCCGTTTGAGCGTCTGAAGAAGCTGTTTGGCGGCATCACTGCCAATCCCGAACTGACTCACATTGACGCCGGCGCCGGTGAACCGCGCCTGCCTCTGCCAGCCTTTGTCGCTGATACCCTCAACACCCATATCGGCGGCTTTTCCAAATACCCCTCTACCATCGGTGGTCTGGAGCTCCGAGGGGCGATTGCCAACTGGCTGATGCGCCGTTACGACTTAACGTCAGTTGACCCGGCTACCCAGGTGTTAACTGCCAACGGTACACGCGAAGCTCTATTTGCCATCGCGCATGCGCTGGTAAACCCGGATTGCGCAACCGATGACAAGCCGATCGTGATGATGCCCAACCCGATGTACCAGATCTATCTGGGCGCCGCTTATACAGCAGGGGCAGAGCCCTGGCTTCTGGCATGCAACAGTGAAACCGGTTTTGCTCCGGATTTGAGCAGCGTTGAAAAAGAGACATGGCAGAGGACTGCACTTGTCTATGTCTGCTCGCCATCCAACCCAACCGGCTGGATTGCAGATGAGGCTTATTACGCTGAGCTATTGGCACTTGCTGATGAATATGATTTCTATGTTGTCTCGGATGAGTGTTATTCAGAGATCTACTGGCAGGAGAAACCTGTTGGTCTACTGCAGGTGGCTGAGAAGCTTGGTCGCGAAGGTTTTTCGCGCTGTCTGGTGATGAATTCACTCTCCAAGCGTTCTGCACTTCCCGGCATGCGTTCAGGGCTGATTGCAGGTGATGCGGAACTGATCAAACGCTTCACCAAGCTGCGCAGCTACACAGGGCCAGCCACACCACTGCCGTTGCAGCATGTGGCTGCCGCTGCATGGTCAGATGAGACCCATGTGACTCAGCATCTGGATGTTTATCGCCAGAGCCTGAAAGCCTTCTTCGATGTTTTCGGTGGTCAGATACCAGCCGGCTCCTTCTTTGTCTGGCTGCCGGTTACCGATGATGAAGCTTTTGCAAAGGCAGCCTACTCGCAGCAGGCAGTGACCATACTACCGGGCAGCTACCTTGGCGCAGAAGATGAGCAGGGCATCAACCCCGGCTCCGGTTACATTCGTGCAGCCCTTGTCGATGGCCCCGATTCGGCAGCAGAGCTTGCCCGCCGCCTGAAAGCAGTAAGGATTTAGTTATGAAGACACCTCAGAATGTTGAAACCACATTGCGCGAGCTGGCTGCAAGCGGCAACACCGTCAACTGCTACATCTACGATACAACCGAGATGCGCACCAAAATCGCCCACCTGACCGAAATCATGCCTGCCGGTGTTGAAGTCTTTTATGCCATGAAAGCCAACCCGCATGCCGCTTTTCTCGCGGCGGCTCTGAAGGCCGATGCCAAAGGCATTGAGATTGCCAGCCTTGGCGAAGCGGAAAAAGCTGTGGCAGCTGGCTTTGATCCATCGCGACTGATCTATACCGGCCCCGGCAAATCGCCTGAAGAGTTGAGCTGGGCGGTAGAAAACAGCATCCGCACCGTACACATTGAATCACTCACTGAAGCGCACCGACTCAATGCCATCGCAGAGAAAGCTGGCAAAACGCAGGATGTGCTGCTGCGCATCAATGCTGACTTCGACATTCACGAAGCGCAGACCACCTTCTCCGGCGGCTCCAAAAAATTCGGGGTAGATGAGGAGAAGCTGGCCGATATTCTGCCTCAGATCCTGGCCCTGCCAGCACTGAATTTCCGCGGACTGCATGTCTATGCCGCCTCCGGTGTGCTTAATGTGTCCGATCTGCTGAAAAACTGTGAACTGGTATTTGGCATGGCCAAACAGATTGAAGCCGATTTCCCCGGCGTTCTCTGTGATATCATCGATTTCGGTGGCGGTTTTGGTGTCGACTACCTTGAAACCGATCACGATTTTAATCCGCAAGCCTATGCTGATGGACTGAAAACCCTGATTGAGACCTACGGTTATCAGGGGCGCACCTTCTTCCTTGAGTTGGGCCGTTATCTGGCTGCCGATTCCGGCTGGTTCTGCACTGAGATCCTTGATATCAAAGACTCGCGTGGCAAAAAGCAGGTGATCTGTGCCGGTGGTATCAACCATTTCCGTCGTCCGGCTGCACTGGCGATCAACCATCCCCTGGCCATTGTAACGCTGAACAGAGCACCGCTGTTTGATGGGCAGGAGTCGATCAGAGATGAAGCGGTCTACTTTGGCGGGCCTCTCTGCACCGGCGCCGACAAGCTGGCCAACAACGTCTATGTCGAGAGCGCCGATATCGGTGATATCGGGGTGTTCGGACTGGCCGGGGCCTATGGGCTGACCATGTCGAACATGGAGTTTCTCAGCCATGAACGACCCGATGAGATTGTTTTAAGCTAAAGCCACCCCCTTGCCGGCACTGGATTGCAGCAGGTAACTCTATATAGTTGTTACTCACTACATTACTTTATCAGATAAATACATGAATACAGGAGTTCGTCCGTGAATCATTTACAGAAAGTCATTGAAGGCGCTTGGGACACAAAAAATGAGTGGGATATGCGTTCGGCCACTGCCGAAGTTCGTGATGCCGTTGAGCACACCATTCAGCTGCTGGATGATGGTGGCGTTCGCGTTGCCGAAAAGGATGATGCGGGCAACTGGATCACTCAGGAGTGGCTGAAAAAGGGTGTACTGCTCTACTTCAAACTGCACGACAATCAGGTCATCCACGGTGGCGGCACCAACTACTACGATAAGGTTCCGCAGAAATTTGCCAGCTGGGGCGAAGATATGTTCCGTAAAGGCGGCATGCGCGTGGTTCCTCCGGCATCAGTTCGTAAAGGCGCCTACATCGCACCGAAAACAGTGCTGATGCCCTCCTATGTTAATATTGGAGCCTACGTTGATGAAGGCACCATGGTAGATACCTGGGCCACTGTCGGCTCCTGTGCACAGATCGGTAAAAATGTTCACCTCTCTGGTGGCGTAGGTATCGGTGGCGTCCTTGAACCACTGCAGGCCACCCCTACCATCATTGAGGATAACTGCTTTATCGGTGCCCGTTCTGAAGTGGTTGAAGGCTGCATTATCCGCGAAGGCTCGGTTCTTTCCATGGGTGTCTATATCGGTAAGTCGACACGTATTTACGACCGTGAGACTGGTGATGTATACTACGGTGAAGTTCCGCCTTACTCCGTGGTGGTATCAGGCTCGATGCCGGGCAAATCCGGTGGCCCTAACCTCTACTGCGCAGTTATTGTGAAAAAGGTGGATGAACAGACGCGTTCAAAAACAGGCATTACGGAGCTGCTCCGCGAGGCCTGATCCGCAACAGGGGGAGAAGAGATGCCATTAAGCAAATTGGAAACCAGCATAGAGATTAATCGTCCGATCAGTGAGGTGATCGCCTTTGTTGATGACTGCAACAACGACCCGATGTGGCAGACATCGGTGCTGGAGTCGCGTCAGAAGGATGAGGGTGAACCGTGCGTTGGCACTATTTACCACGCCAAAGAGAAGTTCCTCGGCCGCGTCATTGAGCAGGATTGGATTGTCACTGAGCGCAATGAAGATGGCAGCTACTGGTCAGCCAAAAGCACAACCGGGCCGTTCCCGATGGCGACCTCAATGGCGTTTACAGCCAATGGCAACGCCACCGTTGTAAAGCGCACACTAAGCGTTGATGTAGGCCGCTTCTTTAAGGTGGCATCTCCGGTTGTCGGGCACATCGCCAAACGGGAACTTGAGATGGATTTTGCCAATCTCAAAGAGCTTCTGGAAGCAGAGGCTTAAACAGATGTTCAACCTGCTCAAAAAGGTCCCGATTGAATCGGGACCTTTTTTTGTGGATCCAATCATGGCAGCGATGTCTCCATGAATAAACTTTCATTTTCAATCCATTTTTCATTTATCTGAATAAGCGCATATTGCGCCATCTTTTGACATTCGGAGGGGTTCATCTCATGCGACACATAACAATGCTTAGTTTGGCACTACTGCTTGCTGCTCCGGCAGCTCATGCAGAAAACGTTCTTGAATGGCTGGAGACTTCGGCCAACTCAATCAGCAACAAAACAGCCCACGCGCCTGCAGATAGTGCCGAACTGCTGACCCTGGAGAGCAAGGAGAGTGAGATGTATCCGCAGCCTTCTCCCAATGGAAAATATATTCTGACGTTGTCCCGTCAAGGCAAGCAGACATCGATCAGCCGTCGCTACAGTGAAAATGGTGATCCGGCCAATAGTGTTATCGCCAATGATGCACGGGCACTGGACTCCTTCGGCTGGAAAGATGAGGGGCATATCTACTACCTCTCCGAGCGCGCTGGCGGACTTGGCCTGTGGGAGAAGATATCCGATGGCGAAGGTATGCAGCGTCGCATTCAACCGCTGCACGGTGCCCTCACTCAACCACTGGTGCTGGCCGATGAGTCGATTATTGCCGTGCGCATGAAAGCTATCGACTATAAAAAGAAAACCATCAGCAAAACCAAACATGATGCTTTTAACAACTGGCAGGTAGCAGGATTCACGTCTGAAATCGTGCGTTTTAACCAGGATGGTTCCGAGCGCATATTGGCTGAAGGTATTAATCCGGCTCTCGCCCCCGATGGCAAAAGCATTGTGTTTGCCATGCAAGCCGGGCGCAGCGTGCATCTGTTCCGTATCAACACCGATGGCAGCGATCTTATCCAGGTCACCGATGCCAGAAGTGTGGATGTGCAGCCCTCCTGGAGCAGTGATGGCAAATGGATTCTCTTCACCTCCAATCGCGCCGATGCCGATATGCGTAAAAAAGGAAAATCACAGTGGGATATCTGGGCTATCGGCAGTGATGGTCGCAACCTGACCCAGATCACCCGCGATGCAGCCCGTGATGGTGCTGCCCGCATGGGCAAAGATGGCCGCATCTATTTCCACTCCGATCGCGCCATCAGCAAGGAGATGCTACATCAGCATCAGGTCAAATCAGCAGCAGCCCACAGCTTCCACATCTGGACTATCGGCTGGCCGACAACTGCTCAGCAGTAAAATCTAACCCCGTTTATCAAAAGGCCCCGCAAGGGGCCTTTTTTTATTATCATCGATGTCATTTCTCTTGCAAAAATATCTAACCGTCATATTTATGCTATACTGGTAGCGATGCATTCATGCACGCTCAGCTACTGACTTCATTCAATGCATCCACGGAGTCTCAAATGTCTGATGCAAACCGGCTCAAGGAAAACAGCACAAACGCCACCCCTGAAAACCTGAGGAGAGTGATTGCTGAACAGGCATATTATCTTGCCGAGCAGCGTGGTTTTGCAGGTGGCTCTTCACTTGGCGACTGGTTAGAGGCCGAAGCCAGAATTCACCACATCTATGGCAAGCCTGTTGTGGATGAATAGAGATATTGGTCTGAAATCATGAATATCAACGCACATACCTTCGCCCCATACCGCAGTGACCTTCCCTTCGCATATAATAGAGATGGCATAAGAAATTGCTGGTATAAAAAAATCAACTCTGTTGGATAGGCGGTTTTATTTGGGTTCAGGAAGATGTACCGGACAGGATTGATTCGCAACAAACTCGCAGGGCTTGCCCTGACGATGTTTATTGCCGTGCTTGTTGCATCCGGAATCGGTGCAATCATTATCTATGAGACATCGATAACAGAAATCGCAGAGCGGCTGAGTGAAACCGTGCAAAGCAATGCGCGGCTCATTGAATCGATTGCAGAGCACGAAGATAGTGAGGGGCATACATTTCATGCAGACCTGGAACCCTTTGAAAGTACCTTAAGCCAAATCAAAGCCGCCCACGAATTGTTTCAATTCGGCCATAGCGGTGAATTCACACTGGGCAGAAGAGTTGACGATCAAATCATCTTCCTGCTCAGAAACCATCTATCAGAAAGGAGTATCCCTGCACCCGATCCATTTGAAGGGATCAATGCCGAGCCGATGCGCCGGGCTCTATCCGGTGAGTCGGGCTGGATGGTTGGCAGGGACTACCGAGGCACTCTGGTACTGGCGGCCTATGAGCCGGTAGAGGCGCTGAATATGGGCATTGTTGCCAAAATTGATATGAGCGAGATCCATGCGCCATACATCAAGGCGGGCATTACAGCCATTGTAGTCGCTATTCTGGTGGGCCTCGGCGCAATGCTTATCTTTTACCGCTTAAGCAGAGAGATTGCAGTTAGATTTGCCGATAGCACCAGACAGTTCACACGGCTGGCATCCCACGCCAAAGATGTTATCTACCGCATGTCACTTCCAGATGGCAGATATGAGTATATCAACCGGGCCTGCGGTGAGGTTTTCGGTGCAGAACCGGAAGAGTTCTACAGATCACCGAACATCATCGCTGAACTGATGCACCCTGATTTCAGGTCATATTTTGAAGAGCAGTGGCATGATCTGCTGGCGGGCATCGTACCTACCAGTTATGAGTATCAGATTATCACCAGAGCAGGTGATACAAAATGGATTCATCAGCGTAACGTACTGATCACCGATGCGCAGGACAAACCAGTCGCCATTGAAGGCATTGCAACAGATATCACCATCCAGAAAGAGCATGGACAACGTATCAATGCTGAAAAAGAGGTGGCGCAACGCTATCTCGATATTGCCGGATCAATGATGGTTGCACTGGATGAGAGTGGACGGATCAAGCTATTTAATCAGCAAGCGAGCGCGGTATTAGGCTGGTCTGAACAGGAGGCTATAGGCAGAAGCTGGTTTGAGCTCTGTATCCCAGAAGATCTCCGCCAGACGGTGGAGGCGGTGTTCAATCAACTCATGACAGGCGATAGCACCTCTGTTGAACATTATGAAAATGTAGTGCTCACAAAAACAGGCGAGCCAAGAACTATTACCTTTCATAATACGGTTATTAGAGATCATAACGACTGCATTACAGGCATTCTGTTTTCCGGTGAAGATATCACCGAACGCAAGCAGGCAGAGTCTGAGCTGCTGTTGAAAGATCTGGTTTTTGAGCACTCCATTACTGCCAACAGTATCGCAGACAGTGCCGGCATCATCACCCACGCCAATGACACCTTCCTCAAAATCTGGGGTTATGAAAGTCTGGAGGGTGTAGTCGGCAAGTCCATCAGTGCATTTGTGAGTGATGAGGCGGAGGCGCATGCAATTGTTCAGGCATTGAACAGCAGTGGCGCGTGGGAAGGTGAATACACAGCCCTGAAACAGGATGGGACCACATTCAATGCCTATGGATTAGCCTCAACGATTAACGATGCCGCCGGGAATATCATCGGTTACCAATCGTCCGTTCTGGATATCACTGCAAGCGAACAGGCGAATAGTGCATTGAAAGCAGCAGAGGCGCATGCCAGAGGTATTATTGAGAATGCTCGGGATGCATTTGTGAGTATCGATAGCGCTGGCACTATTATCGACTGGAATCCCGAAGCTGAACATCTGTTTGGTTTCACTTTTGATGAGGTGAAAGGCAGAGAACTGGCTGACACCATCGTTCCTGCTGAATTCAGGCAGCCGCACACAGCAGGAATGAAGCACTACCTTGCCACAGGTGAAGCTAAGGTGCTTAACACACACATTGAGATCACCGCCATGCATAAAGATGGCCATATCATTCCTGTAGAGCTATCGATTGTGCCATTAAAGCAAGGGGATAAACTCACATTCAATGCCTTCATTCGCGACCTCTCTGAGTTAAGCAAACATAAAGAGGCGATAGAAGAGAGCGAACTGATTATCAGAGAGAGTCTGATCGGCACCATCCTGGCTATCTCTAAAGCGGTTGAAGCACGGGATCCATATACCGCCGGTCACCAGCAGCGTGTATCAAGACTGGCCCGGTCCATTGCCCAGAAGATGGGATTGGATAAAGAGCTGATTGAAGGGATCAGGATGGGGGCTATCATCCATGATATCGGCAAGATTCAGCTGCCTGCAGAGATATTGAGCAAACCGGGAAAATTGACTGAAGCAGAGTTCGAGCTGATTAAATCACACCCTGAAAGCGGCTTCAAAATCCTTGAGGATGTAAAATTCCCATGGCCTGTCGCAGATATTGCCTACCAGCATCATGAGCGGATCGATGGCTCGGGTTACCCCAGAGGGCTGAAGGGCGATGAGATATGCCTGGAGGCGAAAGTTATTGCTGTAGCTGATGTGGTTGAGGCGATGAGCAGCCACAGGCCCTACCGCCCTAGTCTGGGCATGGAGATGGCAATCGATGAGATCAAAAACCATAGAGGCACGAAGTATGACGAAGCCTGCGTGGATGCCTGTGTGAAGCTATTGGCAGAAGAGCACTTCTCCTTTTAATCGCTGAGGCCGGACTCTTTCGCGCACTGCAGCGCCCGCTTGCGTGCCAGTGCGATCATCTTTTTACTGTATTGGGTTTTTGGTGGTTTGATGCCGAACTGTTCAATGATCATATCCAGCACAACCGGATCAGGATCTCCATCGACCAGTTCACTCAATGCTGCTTTGGCAAATCGTTTGCGCCTTGTCAGTTCAAAGATACGCAGAGCCCGGGTCAGATAGATGTGAGGTTTATGCTTCAAAATAGCTTCAATCAGTGCGCCAGCTGATCCCAGGCCTGCAGATATTCACCAAGATGGGCGCGGGATTCGGATTCTGTTTCGAGATAGTTACGGATACCGATCAGGGTACGGGCATAAGCACCTTCAGTCAGTGCACCGCAAAAGAGCTGCTGACGCAGGAAGATCAGCATGGTCGATAACACATCGGTTTCGCAGTAGTTACGGATCGCGTCAATCTGACCTGCCTCAAACATCTCGCGCACATTCTCCCCGGCTGTATCCAGCTTACCCGGCACATTGAACACTGCCGCCACCTCATCCATTGAACAGCGCGCCGATGCACCGAAATCGGAGAGCACTTCGATCAGGTCGCAGTGATACTCTTTAGAGTAGCGGGAGTCATAACCATTCCATTTATCGCCCTGCGTGAACCAGCGCGGGCAAGACAAACCATGTGCCATGGCCCGGTATTTCAGTACCGGCACATCAAAGCCACGGCCGTTAAAACTGACCAGTTGCGGCGCACGCGTCTCAATCAGATGGAAAAACCCTTCCAGCAGCTCCTTCTCACTGCTCCTGCTTTCACCACCGGTTGCCAGCCGGCGCATCACCAGCTCCCCCCCCTCTTCACCCGGTTCATGAATCAGGTGGCCATAGGAGATAGCCACCACCTGATGAAAGGGCTGACGTGGAAAATCGTTACGACCATCGGTCTTCTCAAGGAAATAGTCGGAGAGTGTGTCGCGCGCCTCAAAATCATTGAGATCGGGCAGGCGCAGTATCCGCCGTGCACTATCGGCATCCACCACCGTTTCGATATCGAATACAATCACATCACGACGCATGCTTATTTTCCTCTTCTTAAAAAGCGCATCAACAACTCTCTCTCACCCAGTAGTAAAGCAGAAAACAGGAAAACTGCGATGCCACCAGCCACTGCCATGGCGATCCAGCCAAACTGAATGGCACCGCCATCAACAGGGAAGACCCAGATCAGGTTATTAAAGAGGTAGAGCCCGGCAAACATCAACAGGCTGGCGATGGTTGCGGTGATCAGGCGGCGCGCTGTTTTGTCACTGAACAGTGAACCGTAACTTTTTGTAAGCCTGATATAGAGCAGTGCCACATTCACAAATGCTGCCAGCGAGGTAGCCAGCGCCAGCCCCACATACGCCCAGAACTGCATAAAGATTACTGCCAATACAATATTTACAGCCACACTGATTGCCGCATACCGCATCGGTGCCCTGGCATCCTTCTCTGCATAACAGGCCGTGGCCAGCAGTCGCACCCAGCAGAAAGCAATCAATCCGACTGCATAGGCCTGCAGTGTGGCCGCGGTGGCAATACTATCGGCATGGGTGAAGGCGCCACGTTCAAACAGCGTTACAATAATCGGCTCGGCGAGATAGATCGCACCCACCACACACGGCAGTGTAATCCATGTCAGCCAGGCCAGCCCTGAACGCAGATCATCTGCGGCTGCTTCCTGATCCCCTTTAGAGATATGGCCGGAGAGAGCTGGTAGCAGCGCCGTACTCATGGCGATGCCAAACAGTGCCAGCGGCAACTGCACAATGCGATCAGCGTAGTAGAGATAGGATACCGCACCACTCTCCAGCAGCGTGGCCAGAATCGTGCCGACAAGGATATTGATCTGTACTGCCGCGATAGCCAGCACAGCCGGACCAAACAGACGCATCGTCTCAGCAATGGCATCCTGCTTGAAATCAAAGCTGATGCGCGGCACCCAGCCAATACGTTTGAGGGCAGGAAACTGGATCATCAGCTGCAGAAAACCGCCCAGCAACACACCGATCGCCAGAGCCATGGCCGGGCTATCGAAATAGGGAGCCAGCACAATGGCGGCAAAGATAATGGCTACATTCAGCAGTGCCGGACTCGCCGCCGGCACAGAGAACTGCTTATAGGTATTGAGAACAGCCCAGGCCATTGCTGCCAGCGAGATCATCGCCAGATAGGGAAACATCCAGCGGGCCAACTGCAAAGCCATAGCCCAGCGATCCGCCTCATCGGCAAAGCCGGGCGCAAAGAGATAGAGCAACCACGGCATCAACAGCATGCCAAGCAGTGTGAAACCGGTTACGGCAAGCAGTAGTAGTGTAGCCAGCGCATTAAGGAACTTGTGGGCATGCTCTTCACCCTGCTGCCGTTGATCAGAGAGCACCGGCACCAGCGCGACTGTCAGCGTGCCCTCGGCAAACATACGGCGAAAAAAGTTGGGCAGCTTGAATGCCACAAAAAAGGCATCTGCAATAGGCCCTGCACCGAGGATACGGGCCAGAAAGATATCACGAACAAAACCGAGAATTCGGGAGAGCATGGTCCAGCCACCCACTTTGGATGCAGCTCGAATCAGACCTGAAGAGCGCCTGCTCTCATGCTGATTTGACTTGTCATTTTCTATCGCCATAATCCGTCGCCCTTTTCTCTGCACCCGTTATTGGTGCGCTGCGAGCCTAGCGCCGCGATGAGAGAAGGGCGAGCCTGACGGTAGCCCGTCGCTAAAGGCCACAGTTTTTTTGGGAATGAGCCCAAGGAGGTGATGTTTTTACATGCCAGGAATTAGAGTTAATTCTGATGAGCCGTTCGAAATCGCGCTTAAGCGTTTCCGTAAACAGGTTGAAAAAGGTGGCGTCATTTCCGAATGCCGTCGTCGTGAGTGCTATGAGAAGCCTTCTATCGCTAAAAAGCGTAAGGAAGCTGCTGCACGCAAACGTTTAATGAAGCGCCTTCGCCGTGTACGTATGCGCGAGAACCGCGACTACTAAACACAGGCTTGTGTATGTAAAACAGATAAAATGCCGGGCCTTTTGGTCCGGCATTTTTTTTTATGTAACACCCCGCACCACCACGAAGATCACAAAGGAAGAAAGTGTTCATACTTTGCTCACGCTATCTACACCGTCATTTCAACTGTTACTGAACTGACATGCTTGATTGTATCTGAGAAGGAACATTTTATTTCTCATTCTCCTCTGTGCACTCTGTGATAAAAAATATTCGCCGATTTCGGAGTATTCCATGCTGCAACAGTTAACCGATGATATGAAAGCCGCCATGAAAGCAGGAGATAAACTTAAACTCTCCTCGATTCGCATGCTGCGCGCCGCGATCAAGAACAAGGAGATCGAGGTCGGTCATGAACTCAGTGAAGTTGAAGCACTGGACGTTGCAGGAAAAATTGTTAAACAGCGCCTGGATGCTGCCAACCAGTATGATGCGGCTGGACGTGAAGATCTGCGTGATAAAGAGCTGGCAGAAGCTGCTATCTTTCAGGCCTACCTGCCTGAGCCACTCTCCGATGCAGAACTGACAGCTCTGATCGATCAGGCCATTACCGATTCCGGTGCATCGAGCATGCGCGATATGGGCAAGGTGATGGGTATTGTTAAAGCCAAGGCAGAGGGGCGCGCCGATATGGGCAAACTCTCCGGCATTGTTAAATCCCGCCTGGGCTGAATGACCCTGCACTCCTTGCAAACCTCTCCGTTAACCACTACAAAATAAGATATGGCTAACTTTTCCCCTTCATTCCTTGATGAGGTGCTTTCGCGCACTGATATCGTTGAGATTATTGCGCGCCATGTCGAGTTGAAAAAATCAGGCTCTAATATGATGGGCCTCTGCCCGTTCCACCATGAAAAGTCCCCCTCCTTCTCTGTATCCGCCGACAAACAGCTCTACTACTGCTTTGGTTGTGGCAAAGGTGGTGGTGCATTCCAGTTTCTCATGGAGCATGACGGTTACCCATTCCCTGAGGCCGTTGAATATCTGGCAGAAAAAGCGGGCATGGAAGTACCCAAAGAGACCCAGCGCCAACCCGGTGATGAAGAGCGCCAGAAAAAAGCCTACGACATGCTGACCCGTGTTTCAGATGTGTTTGCCAGCGCCCTGTATGGCCCCAGTGGTGGCAAAGCGCTTGAATATATCAAGCAGCGCGGTATGCCCGAAGCCATTGTACGCAGTTATGGACTGGGTTACGCACCGGCAGGTTACGGCTTCATACAGCAGGCGATCGGCAATGATAACCGAACCAACGCCCAGCTTGAGGCGATAGGTCTGCTGTTTAAGGGTGACCACGGCTACGGTGATCGCTTCCGCGACCGGCTGATGTTTACCATCCGCGATCGCCGTGGGCGGGTGGTCGGATTTGGTGGACGTGTACTCGGAGAGGGTGAACCGAAATATCTCAACTCACCTGAAACCAACTGGTTCCATAAGTCCGATCTGCTTTACGGATTCTCAGAACATCGCGATACGATCAGAAAAGAGAAACAGCTGCTTATCGTTGAAGGGTATATGGATGTGCTTGCACTGGCGGCATACGGATTGAAAATCGGCCTGGCACCACTGGGCACTGCCATCGGCGAGCGTCAAATCCGGGAGATTTTCCGACTCTGCGACAGCCCGATTTACAGCTTTGATGGCGATCGTGCCGGGCGTCAGGCGGCCTGGCGAGCGCTGGAGAGAATGATGCCACTGCTTAAAGCGGAGCTCTCACCAAAATTCCTCTATCTTCCCGATGGTGAAGATCCCGATTCGCTGCTTGCCAAAGAGGGCGCCGAAGCCTTCCGCAAAAGGATGCAAGAAGAGGCCAAGCCGGTTCTTGAAACCTGGCTGATGGGCTTGAAACTACTGGCGGGGCAAGGAGCTGAGGGACGTGCGCGCATGGCCAAAAAAGCCGACAGCATGCTGGCCACCATGACCGACTCATACCTTGCACAGGCCTGGCGACAGGAGATTGAGCAGACTACCGGCATCTCATTGCAGCAACAGCGCCGTCACGTTTCGTCCACCCCTTCTGCCCAGGCAGACAATGACACTGTAAAACTGAACGAGATTGAAGACCGCTTTCTTGCCGGTCTCATACAGAAACCTGAACGTTTTCGAGATCTTCCCGACATTGCAAATGACTTTTTCCTTGACAAAGGAAGGGTAAAATCGTTATACATGCGGGCTTTTTCGATAATAGCGGGCGCCGAAGACAACAATACCGACATCGCGAGACAATTGGCACAGGAATCCCCTGAAGACCAAACATTGATTTCTCGCTGGGTGAATCAGGCAACCGTCCAGGATATTGAATACGAAAGTCTGTTGTTGGATATGGAGTCCAATGATATTCGTTGGCGTTTGAAGCGCGGCCCGGATCTTAATGAATCGGTACTGCTGCAGAAACGTTTAAGAGAGCTGCAGAGCCAACAACGTAAACTTAGTGAACTGTTGAACGAAACGGGAGCATAACCGCATGTCGAAGAAACCAGAGCAAGTATCTATCCGCGAACTCGGAAGCCTGATGGCCAAAGGTAAGCAGGCCGGATACATCACCTATGACGAGCTCAATAAACATCTGCCAGGCGAACTGGTCACCGCTGACCGCGTTGAACAGCTGATTAATGTCTTCACCGAAATGGGTGTTGAGGTGGTTGATCCCGAACGCGCTCCTACCGGCGCTTATGCCATGCGCAAGGACCGCCTGCGTAAAGAGGACTCTGCACTGCGTGCCGACACCTCACAGCTGGGAACAGTGGTTCGCATTGATGATCCGGTACGTATGTACCTGCGTGAGATGGGTACCGTAGAGCTGTTAACCCGTGAAGGTGAGATTGAGATTGCCCGCCGTATCGAAGAGGGGCGCATGCAGGTGCACGAGGCAATCTGCCTCTGCCCATCCACCTTCCGTGAAATCATGCTGCTGGGTGAGCGCATTGTCGAAATCCGCGATGAAGCGATTGAGACCGGCGAAGAGCCGAACTTCCGTGACATCATTGATGTCGATGAGAAGGTAGTAAATGCTGCTGCGATTAAAGAGTATGAAAACCGCATGAGCCGCAGCGAAGATGAGGATGACGAGCCGCTGGATGCCGAGCCCAAGCTGGATGGTGAGCAGCTCTCTCAAGCCATTAAAGCGCGCACCGCTACGCCTGATGGCACTCCGATGATGGAAACAATCATCACCAAGGAGGAGCAGCTGGAGGAGGCGCTTGGCCACTTTGCTAATGCCAAAGCATTCCACGACAAGTTTATCACTGTGAAAAAGCAGCTGACTAAGAAACCCGATGACGCAAAACTGCTTGCCAAGAGCCGTGAAGTCCTTGATGGCATGCTGATGGAGCTGGTAAGCATTCCTTTCTCACCACGTCAGCTCGACCAGCTGGTACAGCGCTTTAAAAATGCAGTTGAGCGAGTACGTCGTTTTGAGCGCACCATTCGCGATTACGCACTTGCGGCTAAAATGCCACGCAAACTGTTCCTTGAAACCTTCCCGCCAAGTGAAACCGACGAGCGCTGGGTTGATAACATTATTAAAAACAACAGGGACGCGGCCTGGGCTGAAAACCTTGAAGCGATCTCCGGCAAGATCAAAGAGAATCAGCGCCGCCTGAAACGTGTTGAGCAGGAGACCGAGATGGAGGTTGGCGAGCTCAAGGATGTAGCTCGCAAACTGACCATGGGTGAAGCCAAGATGCGCCAGGCCAAGCGTGAAATGATCGAAGCCAATCTGCGTCTGGTGATCTCCATAGCCAAGAAATATACCAACCGTGGCCTTGGCTTCCTCGACCTGATTCAGGAGGGCAACATCGGCCTGATGAAAGCGGTTGAAAAATTTGAGTGGCGCCGTGGTTATAAATTCTCCACCTATGCAACATGGTGGATTCGTCAGGCCATTACCCGCTCTATTGCTGATCAGGCACGCACCATTCGCATTCCGGTACACATGATCGAAACGATCAACAAGATGATGCGCGTTTCTCGCCAGATTGCTCAGGAGATCGGTCGCGAGCCGACACCGGAAGAGCTGGCAGAACATCTTGAGCTGCCGGTTGAGAAGGTGTTGCAGATTCTTGAGGTTGCTAAAGAACCTGTATCACTTGAAACACCAATCGGTGATGATGAAGACTCCCAGCTGGGTGATTTCGTTGAAGATGAGAACGCCGAGAATCCACTGGATGCAGCAGTCAGTGCCGCACTGGCTGAAGCCACACTTGAGGTTCTGGAAAACCTCACCGATCGTGAGCAGAAGGTACTGCGCATGCGTTTCGGTATCGGCATGAACACCGACCACACACTGGAAGAGGTTGGTAAACAGTTCGGCGTGACGCGTGAGCGTATTCGTCAGATTGAGGCCAAGGCACTGCGCAAGCTGCGTCATCCCTCACGGGCACAGAAGCTGAGAACCTTTGCTGATACACCTGAATCGGCTATGCAGGCGGAATCACTTCGCTAAGTTCGACAACTCAAAGGGGGTCTCTTACGAGGCCCCTTTTTTTTATTCCCAAGGTTAAAACAGATGCGAATTGAACCGCAAAGGACACAAAGTCACGCAAAGAGGGGTTCCATGCTCGGGCACTGCTGACACTTGTCCGCCACCCCTGTTCTTCACATCAATGATCCGTTTGGTCGTTTGGCAATTTTCTTTCCCTTGCGAACCTTTGCGTCCTTTGCGGTAAAATACATTCTTAATTGCTCGCAAGTAAGTTAGATCGCTGGAATATGTATCCTTTTAATGGCTACTGCTTTGCCTGTTGCCACGTCAATGGTAACCATCGTTGCAAAGATACTTGCACCCTGCTCCACCGCTTCAAAACGCTGCGGCAGGCGCTGCACCATACGATAGAGTGCTCCCTCCACCTTCATGCCGATAATCGACTGGTAGGATGCGGTCATGCCGATGTCCGACTGATAGGCTGTGCCACTGGCATGCACAGTCTCATCACAGGTTGGCACATGCGTATGGGTTCCATAGACAAATGAGGCACGACCATCGAGATGCCAACCCATGCCCATCTTTTCACTGGTCGCTTCAGCGTGCATATCCACCAGCACAATCGAGACATCATCAGGAATCTCTTGCAAAGCTTTGTCTGCGGCAGCAAACGGGCAGTCCCAAGGCCCCATAAAGACCTGACCGATCAGGTTAATAACAGCGATCTTATGACCACATCTGCTCTCTTTAACTGTCCATCCGCGTCCGGGTGCATGCGCACTGAAATTCATCGGCCGCACGTATCGATCATCCTGGTCAATCAGGTTGAGAAACTCACGCTGATCCCAGCAGTGATTACCATTGGTCAATACGTCCACACCAAGCTTGAACATCTCATCAGCCACTTTCTGGGTAAGACCAAAACCATGGGCAAGGTTCTCACCATTGGCGACAGTAAAAGCGATACCGTATTGATCAATCAGAACTGGCAGATGATCGGCTAACGCCTTGCGTCCTGCTCTGCCAATAATATCACCGATAACCAGCAGATTCAGCGTTTCGGACACCTGATGACCCCCTCTTCTGTAATAACAAAATCCATCGGCATATCATGCCCTTCAGCAGGCACTTTCGCGACCTCCTGACAGGAGAAAGCCAGGCCGATCACCTGATAGATATCCTTTCTATGCTGTGAGAGCCAGAAATCGAAGCAACCTTTACCCATGCCGAGTCTGTTGCCCTGCCGATCAAATGCAGTCAAAGGGCAGAGTAGCGTCGTGATGCCACTGCCGCCCGGCCAGATGGAATTGCCGTCCGGCTCAAGAATTCCAAACACACCACGACTCCAACTGCTCTCTGCACTCACCTCATGCCACTCCATATGTTCATGATGGTGTGTCACCGGCGCAAAAAAACGGCGCTCCGGCATCTTAAAGAGAGTGTCGGTATTTACCTCTGAGGGCATGGCGCGATAGGTGAGAATCATATCAGAGCGCTCTGGCTGAGCATTCAGGTGAGCAACAAGATGCTCTTGAATCCGCGTTGAGTAGAGCTCCCTGCTGACAGCAGAGAGTTGCTGGCGTGAGGCCAGAGCCGATGCCCTTAAAGCACCCTTATCGACAGGGTTAATGGTCATTGGATAACAAAATGGATGGTATTTAAGTACAAGGGAGTAGATGGGGCGCCCCCACGCTGGCGTCGTGGCAAACAGTCGTCGAACCCTCTAACAAGAGGTGGGCGCCGCACTTCAGCTTCAGGTATCCCGGTTAGGGGACGCTCACGGCCAAAGTAGGTAGGCTCCCTTTCGACAAGTATCGGCTCAGGCAACATTTCTGCCATTCGATCAACGCAGGGGCGCTTTCGCTAAACCTTCTGCTTGTGATACTACACCGTCAAATGCAGAGATCAAGGAGTCCAGCCCCTCCACTTTACCCTCTTTATCTTTCAGCAGTTCACCTGCCAGATTGAGTGCAACAAGGGTTAGAAGGCGATCTGAACCGACGGTCGTCCCCATCTGCCTGATCTCATCGATATGCTCCTGCACAAGGTTCGCAGCAGCAGTTACCTGTGCAGGATCTTCATCGGTCATGATCGTAAATGAGCGACCCATCAGGTTAATTTCAACATGCTGACTCATGAAGCTTCTCCCTGATTGGAGATCAGATCATCGAGTTTTTCCATGGCATGTTCAACCCGGGCTTTGGCCTCAAGACGGCTGTTCTGCAACCCCTCCAGCTCACTCTCAAGCTTCTGCACCTGATCACGACGCTTGCGTAATTCACTCTCAGCAATGCGCACCACTTCACGCATGCGATGGTTATCAGCAATAATTTTTTCCATATTGCGCCGAATTTCCGACAGATGGTCAGTCAGTGCCTCGATGCGGCTTTCAAGTGCTTGTTTGGGAGATTCATGCATAACGCTGATATTGAATCACCAGAGTGAATCAGGGTCAACCATTAGAAATGGTCGCCACATATTCATCACTGGGAAAATGTCCCTTCAATATCGGCCAGGAATGGGAACCACTCAATCAACCAGCCTGAAACCACACTGAAACTTCCGAGGAAGATCAGGGCGCCAACCACAATCAATAACAGGCCGGAGATCTTCTCAATGAGATCGAAATGGTGTTTAAATCGCTGTGACCAGCGCAGGAAGCTATCGGTAGCCAGTGCAGCCAGCAGGAATGGAATGGCAAGGCCCAGTGAGTAGGTGGCCAGCAGTGCCACACCGCGCAGCATCTCAGTCTGAGCTCCAGCTACGGCAAGAATAGCTCCGAGAATAGGGCCGATACAGGGTGTCCAGCCAAAGGCAAATGCAGCGCCAAGAATAAGTGCACCCATGCCATGTTTGGCATTCACGCCACCGGCATCGAATCGCGCCTCCATCATTAAAAATGGAATGCGAATAATCGCTGCGTAGTGAAGGCCGAAGATCACGATAATCACACCGGCAACCTTTCCGAGGATCGCCATATTGGTCAGCATCCACTGTCCGATCAGCGATGCTGAAGCACCAAGCGCAATAAACACCAGACTGAAGCCGGCAACAAACCAGAGTGACTGGGCAAGCGCATGCCTGCGCACTGAGGCGTCCGATCCATCATTGTGGCGCAACTCATTGACAGAAACACCGGAGATATAGGAGAGATAGGCTGGAACCAGCGGCAGCACACAGGGAGAGAGGAAGGAGAGTAGACCCGCCACCAGCGCTCCTGCATATGTAACTTCAATCATCAATCACTCCTGTGCATTCGTGCCCATGCTAGCATTGAGTTCACCATAGACCCAGTCACCATAAGCATCCGTCGCGTCAAACTCAGCCCAGATGATCTCAGGCAGATCGTAAGGGTGAGAGCCGGTCAGATATAAAACAGTGGCCTCACGAAGAGAGGGGGTGGTTTTAATGGTAAGGCAGTACTCATCTTCCACCTCAAGCTTGCCCTGCCAGTGGTAGATCGATCTGCCGGGGCCACTGATATGTACACATGCAGCCCGCTGCAACTTTACCAGCGCTGTTGCCAGTTTCTCCGCCTCATCCATCGAGCCCAAGCTGGTTTTAATAAGACAAACTTTTGGCATGCGCTATAATAACCTATTAACACATCAGCGAAAGCCTGTTGTCCCGCTATACGCCACCTGTTAGAAATGAGTGCCACTGGAGGAGCCATGTCTGAAGCGATCACCACCATCCTTGATGAAACTCGCATATTTAACCCGCCACAAGGGCACCGGGGTCATATTGCATCGATGCAGGAGTATGAAGCCATACGGGAACAGTTCGAAAATGATTCGGATAGTACATGGCGTGATCTGGCCCGTGAGCACCTGAGCTGGCGGCAACCATTCACCCGCGTGCTCAACAGTGAACATGCCCCCTTCTTCCGCTGGTTTGAGGATGGCAAAATCAATCTCTCGGAAAACTGCCTTGATCGGCATGTTGAAGCAGGCCTTGGCGAACGCACCGCTATTATCTGGGAGTCTGAAGCCGGTGAGGTGCGTAACTACAGTTATAGTAATCTGCTGCATGAGGTGTGCCGAGCAGCCAATGCCATGAAAGAGATTGGCATCAAGGCCGGTGATCGAGTGATCATCTATATGCCAATGATCGCCGAAGCCGCTATCGCCATGCTCGCTTGTACCCGTATCGGTGCCGTACACTCTGTGGTCTTTGGCGCCTTCTCACCGCAGGCGCTACGTGATCGTATCGAAGATGCCGGAGCGAAGCTGGTGATTACCGCCGATGGTGGCGGCCGTCGCGGCGGTATCCATGCCCTTAAACCCAATGTTGATGAAGCACTCTCCGAGGGTTGCCGCACCATCTCGCATGTGCTGGTGGTTCGTCATGCCGGTAATGAGATCGACTGGTCGGCCGGTCGTGATATCAACTGGCTTGATGCCCTCAATGCTCAACCGGACCACTGCGAACCTGCCACACTGGATTCTGAACATCCGCTGTTTATCCTCTACACCTCCGGCTCCACCGGCAAACCCAAAGGTATCCTGCACTCCACGGCAGGTTACCTGCTCTGGGCACGGCTAACCATGCGCTGGAGCTTTGACTTCCGGCCTGAGAGTGATGTCTTCTGGTGCACCGCCGATGTCGGCTGGATCACCGGTCACACCTACTCTGTCTACGGCCCGCTGGCCAATGGCGGCACCACAGTGATGTATGAGGGTGTACCCACCTACCCCGATCCCGGTCGCTTGTGGAAAATCTGCGCTGATCATGGTGTCACTATCTTCTACACCGCACCAACCGCCATTCGTGCTCTGAATAAAGCCGGGGATCAGTGGCCAGATAGCCATGACCTCTCGAAACTGCGCGTGCTTGGCACGGTAGGTGAACCGATCAACCCCGAAGCGTGGATGTGGTACCATGAGGTGATCGGCAAAGGGCGCTGCCCGATTGTTGATACCTGGTGGCAGACCGAAACCGGTGGTCACATGCTTGCCCCGATGCCATTTGCCACACCGACCAAACCCGGTTCTGCAACCAAACCACTGCCGGGAATCGATGCTGCAGTGGTCGATGAAGAGGGCAAGCCGGTCAGCGAGGGTGGTGGCCTGCTGGTGATTCGCAAACCATGGCCATCGATGTTGCGAGGCGTCTGGGGTGATGATCAGCGTTATATCGACACCTACTGGAAGGCCTTCGGCGGCCGCTACTATTTTGCCGGTGATGGCGCACGCCGTGATGACGATGGTTATTTCTGGATCATGGGGCGCGTCGATGATGTGCTCAACGTATCCGGCCACAGGTTGGGCACGATGGAGCTGGAGTCAGCACTGGTATCACACGAAGCTGTTGCTGAAGCGGCTGTCATTGGTCGCCCTGATGCGATCAAGGGCGAAGCGATCTGCGCCTTTGTGGTGCTGAAATGTGAGGTTAGTGAAACACTGGCGGCAGAGTTGCGTGCCCATGTCACCAAAGAGATCGGTGCCATCGCCAAACCTGATGACATCCGTTTTGCCGACTCGCTGCCGAAAACGCGCTCGGGTAAAATCATGCGCCGCCTGCTCAGGGATATCGCTGCTGATCGACCGATCACCTCGGATATCTCAACGCTGGAAGATCAGTCTGTTGTAGAGCAGCTGCAAAACAGTAGGCTCTAACAGCAGCATAAACGTGGAGGCGATCTGAAAAAAGCACATCTGTTTCGCCACCCGGTAGGCATCTTTCCGCCGGGAGCCCGCTGGTATCTGGCCTGGATAGCCATTCTGTCGCTGCTCTGTGTAGCCGTGCATCTCTCACTGCAGATTCAGGCCCAGAAACAGGCCGAAGAGGCAATTTACAAGTGGGCGAAAAGTGCAGATGTTGAAATCGGTGATGTGCGTTATCACCTGTTGCGCAATGGCCTGATCCTTCGTCAGATCAACATCAAACGTAATGGCGATAGACTTAACATTGATCACATGCTTATCCGGGCCCAGCCGCAGCAGCTGACCGGTGAAAATCCGAAGATCGGCAGCATGCAGATCACGGGTCTGCATGCGCAACTGCACCGCCCTGAAAAACTCAATCTCTGGCAGCAGGATAGACAACTTCAGCGCATCTGGCAGGCGACACATGCTGTAGTCGTTGATAGTGGCGAGCTCGCCCTTTATCTCGACGATGATGATGCCAACCCACCGCTGATCCTCTCTGATCTGCAGCTCTCACAACTGGCGCTTGGCGAGATGCGCTCTCTCACGCTCACATCCAGTGTTAATGGCGCACCTGTTCAGGCTCACTGGCTTAGATCGGCAGACGGTGCTGGAGAGAACAGTGGTAGTGTAAACTGGCGATATATCGATCTCTCTCAGCTGACTAAAGCGGCAAATCCCGGCCCTCTCTCCGGTTTCCTCTCTGGCGAGATGGAGTGGCAGAGAGAAAACAGCGAATCTGCGACGGTTTCTCTTCTCGGTGAGCTAAGAGTTGATCAGCAGCATGAGGAGAAGGCTCTGCACGCTTCTAAACTACAGTGGCAGGGAACCCACTCAGACAGTGGTTTGAAGATCGCCATGCAAAGCATCGCCTGGCAACTGGATGCATGGAACTCCCACCTTCCAGCCATTGAAAACCGACAGCTCATCGGAGCAACACTCGATGGTGATCTGCTCTGGCAGAGTGATGAGAGAGGCTCACGTTTTAGCAGCAAGCAGGGCACGCTGAATCAAATCACCTTTGCCCCACTCTCTGATGAGTCGCTTAGTAACTGGAGCATCGAAAGGCTGGATTATCGTGATCTAAAAATGGATTCCAGCCAGAGGACATTTGAAGCCGACAGTCTCATGCTGTCAAAACCTGATATATCCTACCAACCTCAGCTACAGAGCGGTGCCAACAGGCAGCAATCACAATCCTGGCACTACAATATCAGCACAGTTGATATTAATGGCCTCAATATACTGCTTTCACTCAACGCAGGAGACATCCAGCTCTCAGAGCTGAATGGCAGCTGCTCACTCTCCAGCTCCGGCATAAAAAATATTAAACTTAAAAGCGCCACCACCCAGGAAGAGGCGGCAAAGTGGCGTATCCAGGGTGAAGTTGGGCGGCAGGATGGCCACTTTGAAGGTGCGGATCTGAAGATAAAAGCTGCAGATATTCCACTGACCCAACTGCGCCCACTGATCCCGCTCAAAGGTTCAGAGAGCTCCCCTCTAATGCTTGATGGAGCGGCAGCCCTTACAATTGGGGCCACTTTTAACAATGGAACATGGCTGTTTCATGGCCGAGCCAGCAGCGAAAACCTGCTTCTCGCCCATGCTGGCAACCGCTGGATGGCTGAGAAGGTGACCACCTCCTTCGGCCCCGTCGGCACAGCTGGCGACATCCAACATGTTCAATCACTGCTCGCCGAAAAGTGGCACTATATTGCTCCCCTGCAACCGCTATCGCCCTACCTGAAAGATAATAGTAGCGCCGAGCCAGCGCCCCAGCAGCAGGCGTGGTGGGCTGAAAACCTGATCGCCGGAAAGTGGCAGGTGGATGAGATCCACTGGAAAAATGGCCACATCAGCGTCGGACAAGCGGACTCCTACTGGCTGAAAGATGCAGAGCTCCAGCTCGCTTCGCTATCCCCGCAGAGCGCTTCCAGCATAGTATTAGAGGGAAAGATGGGCGGAGGAGCATTCAAACTCGATGGGCAATGGAGCCCACTCGCTGCTTCGGAGCAGTTTCTCGGCACAATCAGCCTTGATAATGCCACCCCCTTCTTCCTCAGCGAGTGGATGGTCGCATCAGGTTTTCCCAAACCGATTCAGGGCCGAATTTCAGCCGCACTGAAGATCAAACAGGATGTATCGGAAGAGCAGTATCAAGGAAATGCGCTACTGTCCCTCTATCGCATGAAGCTTGAACATGCTGTCACGGATAATGACCCTATGGTCAACCGGGTCGGTTATAACAGCATTGATCTGATCCACAGGCTGGAGAATGAAAAACGGGAGATTAAAATCACCCTTCCTCTCAGTGGAGTCTGGCAGCGTCAACCACTTAATGCTGAGAATCTTGGTATGGAGCTGCAAAAGAAGCTACACGATCTGGCTCTGCACCCTGTCGCCATTTCAGCCGCCTCTGAACAGCGCGCCTCGACTGTGGAGACCCGCATTCGGCTTCATGAGTCCGGTAACCTCTCCCTGAACGAGCGTATCCGCCTGCGCAAAGTACTGAAAAAGATGTATGAGGATCCTACGCTGATTGTTGATCTGAATCCGAAATGGAGTGGCGAGAGTCTCGACTGGGAGTCGATGCAGCGCATTGAATATAGCCTGATGCTGATAGAGCGTTTTCTCAATCACCGCGGCATAAGCAAACGGCGCATTTTCCCTACTGTGCCCACAGATAAAGATCGTGCCCGCGAAATCGCCTCTATCTGGGTTACACTCAATAGAATCAATTAGTTCTTAACCGCTAAGCACTACTGCTGTTTCAAATTTGGGTAGCCAAGGCGCGAGGAGTGAAGTTTGGTAAATCCAAATGAACGACGAGTAACGCCGGATTCCCTGATTTGGGAGGCAGCCCTAGAACATCAGTTCGGCAGCAATCTTGGCCTGAATAAACTGGCTGTGATGCAACCCCATCAATTCGGCCATACGGCGCAGCAGCTGCTCTTCATAAGGGTCTACGTGACCATCTGCCATCGCCACGCACCAGAGTTCAGAGAGGATCTCTTTTCTCTCATCAGTTGAAAAAGATTTCACCACAGTTGAGGTGAACTGGTGCAGATCCAGTGCCTGTTCAGTCTCGATAGCGGCCACTTCAATCAGCTCATGCACCTCAGCTTTAGAGAGGCTAAAGCGCTTCTCAATGGCCAGAACGATCTCACTGCGCTCGGCCTCATCAAGTTTACCGTCCATGCGCATCACTTCGACCATCAGTGCCGTCACCGCCAGCGACACCTCATGCTGGCGCTTCTCCTTGGGTGTATCCGCAGCCTTTCTCCACAATGTCTGAAGCTTTTTGATCATGTTTGCTCCTTTGCATATTGATGCCGTGCAAGAAGCATAGGGATGAGATGTAGCTTGGCAATCGACCCATGAAGGTTAGCCTGCGCGGATGGTCCTTGCCCTATTCCTTATCTTCTCCATTCCCATCGGCTGCTTTGCCGCATGGTTCGGCTGGAAAGCCCATAAACTTGGCAGAAAAAGTATCGTCTTTGCAATGGCCTGGATCGCCCTCCTCTGCTTCGGCTCTGCTCTGCTCTTCGGTGCATGGGGTTACCTTTTCGCTACTGCGGCTTAAAGCCTGACCGCACAAAATCGTCTATAGTAGAAGCATGCAGCAGCGTGTTCAGCTATATATTGGCCCGCAACTGGCCCGTTACGGATTCGGCGAAGGCCACCCCTTCGAGCCTGATCGTATGGATGCCTTCTGGCAGGAGACAATCAGACAGGGTTTAGACAAAAGGGTTTCGATTACCGCTCCAGTGATGGCGAATCGGCAAGCCCTTGAACGCTTCCACACGCCGGAATATGTTGATCGTGTCATCGCCTGCTCCGAATCGGGAAGCGGCTATCTCGACTACGGCGATACCCCCGCCTTCAAAGGCATCTATGAGGCTGCAGCAACAGTGGTCGGCACCGTGCTGGCAGCAGCCGAAGAGGCCATCAACGGAACCCATAAACGTTGCTTCATCCCCATTGCAGGCCTGCATCACGCCCGTCGCAACATGGCGGCCGGTTTCTGCGCTTTTAACGATGCAGGAGTGCTGATCGAAACACTGCGCTCACAACACAACACCCAACGCATCGCTTATGTCGATATCGATGCCCATCATGGAGACGGTGTTTTCTACGCCTTCGAAGACGATCCGGATCTATGTTTCGTTGATGTTCACGAGGATGGCGCCCACCTCTACCCCGGCACCGGTTTTAGTGATGAAACAGGCAAGGGGAGCGCAAAAGGAAGCAAACTCAACCTACCCATGCGACCCGGAGCGAATGATGCCGATTTCCTGAAAGTCTGGCCCGAAGCAGAAACCTTTATCCGCGCATTCAAACCGGAATTAATCATCTTTCAGTGCGGTGCTGACTCGATAGAGGGCGACCCGATCACCGACATGCGCTTCACACCAAACTCTCACGCCCACGCCGCTGCCAGCCTCTGCAAAATCGCCGATGAATTCAGCCAGAGTCGCATCATCGCCCTTGGTGGCGGTGGTTATAATCGAGCCAATCTCGCCTCTGGATGGAATGCAGTGTTAAATGAAATGTGTAGCTGTTAATGCTTGTATGCTGCCTCTTATTTCCCAGTAATATCTTTAATAAACCCATCATAAGAATGTTGCATTCTAATCATAGACTCTCTAATTATTGAGGTAAACTCATCTGTATTTTCAGTCGTATGGAGCTCTGAACGAACCGCTATTATCATTGGTGATAGTAATACGCTTAGACGGGCATACTCATTCAGACATCTCTTTGAAAACTGGATGTGCTTCGGATCCATTTCACTTTTTAAGCTATCAATTGTTTTTTTCTTCTCTTCAATATTTTTTGATTCTGTATCAAAACTATTATTCAAATAATCCCATTTGCTTGAGTCAGAGTGGCCATGTAAATTCAATTCTTTCATAATTGAAAGAATTCTTTGCTGCTCAGTCTCAGAGCCTTTTATTATTTCCTCATAGATTGAAATTGCTTCTTTTGAATCCATCAGTTCGGCTCGAGTCTTGAACAAACTGAGGAATGATTCACTTAATTCGTTCGAGAATTCAATCGCTTTAGCAACGGTTTCTTCTTTAGCTATAATATAAAGTTTGGCAGCAGAAGGACCATGAACTCCAATATCATGACTTATAGATTCTATCGTTATTTCCAAATTCACCATTTTTGGAATAGTTGCGAGACTTAGTGAGAATTTTTCCGCAGCTTCAAGAAAGACTTCTTTTTTTAATGCAATATCCTGATCATAAATAAACTTTTCTTTGTCATGGTTTAATTGCATAGCCAAACTTTGTTGGCTTCCGCGGTTAGTCAGCAGCACGCCTATAAAAGTAAGGAATGATGCAATGATTGCTGCCCATATAACATCTGGAACTCCACTTAATATACTAATAACGCCTTCCATAATGCACATCCCTACTCCCTGTGATTATTCCCAGTGTAGCAGGAAATTAGACTTCTGCTTAATCGACTGGATTCAGAGATTCAGCTTTTCCTTCACCACGTCCATCGACAAGACCAGTGAGTTTACCGCTCTCTCTATCGAGAACTATCGCATACATATTGCCGTATTGGCGGGTCATTGGTTTGAAAACATGTCCACGGCTCTGAAGTTCGGCGGTTAGTTCCGGCTTGAATGCATTCGGCTCATGCTGGATAACATCGGGCAGGAACTGGTGGTGATAGCGTGGAGCATTGACCCAGTCGGCAGGAGCATCTTCATCAAGCATGAATCCGAGAGATGCGAGCAGCACCATGGAGATAATGCGCGAGCCGCCGGGGGTGCCGACGATAAAGGTGCGATCAGGGCCGATCACAAAGGTTGGGGTCATAGAGCTAAGCATGCGTTTACCCGGCGCTACGGCATTGGCCACTCCCTGCACCAGTCCATAGGCATTGGGTTTGCCGGGGCGGGTGGCGAAATCGTCCATCTCATCATTCATTAAGATACCGGTAGAGGGAGAGACATAACCGGAACCAAAGGCGTAGTTGATTGAGAGCGTGGCAGAAACCATGTTGCCCTCAGCATCAATCACCGAGAAATGGGTGGTATCAGTTCCTGCGCCGATGGCATCAGTAGTGCTGCCAAGCTCGCTGCTTGGTGTAGCTCGATCCATACGGATGCCAGCCCTCAATTGTTTCAAACGATCCGCACTGAGCAGATCAGGGATCTCAACGAAATCAGCATCACCCATATGCGCATTGCGATCCCGATAGGCACGTTTCATGGTTTCAACCAGAAGGTGTACGCGGTCAGCCCGATCCAATCCTTTAAGATCATCATCTTTTAGCTGCCCGAACACATGCGCCAGTGTTAAACCACCGGATGATGGCAGTGGTGCAGAGATCACCCGATAGTTCTGATAATCAAACGTGACAGGCTCACGCTCAATGACCCGGTAAGCGGCCATATCAGCTTCACGAATCAGACCGCCATCACGCTTCATATCGGCAATCAGTCGCCCGGCAGTCTCGCCGCGATAGAACTCCTCGGCTCCGCCTTTGGCAAAACGAACAAGTGTATCGGCCAATGCTTCCTGTTTGATCTGTTGGCCTGACATAAAGATGTTGCGCCCTGTCTCATTAAACGCTTTGCCGCGCCAGTTCAGCATTGATTGCAATCGAGGCCCGACCTCAAAACCATCTTTGGCCAGATCAATAGCAGGCTGAGTCACCGTTTTTCGATTCAGTCTGCCGTATCGTGAGACAAGGTGATCGACACCAGCCGCCAGTCCGGGCACCCCAGCTGATTGTGGCCCATCAACACTGGATTGGGTCTTATAGACTTCGCCGTTGCCAGCAAGTTTGGGCGAGGTCTCGCGCGCATCAAGCATCACATAACGCTTCTCTTTGGCGATATAGAGCAGGAAGAAGCCACCTCCGCCAATACCGGATGATCCGGGTTCAGCAACGCCAAGCGCCAGTGCCGTTGCAGCTGCCGCATCAAAGGCATTACCGCCTCTCTTCAGCATATTTATACCAGCTTCTGCAGCGCTCTTCTGAGCAGCGACCACCATGCCAGCCTCTGCACTGACAGCAGGTGTGGCCAGGGAAAGTAGAAAAGCAAAAGGCAGAAGAAGACGAACTGTTTTCATATCATTTTATCCAGCAGGTGATGGATTCCGGTCGGCAGCGCATAACCTTCGATTGATGGCACCCAGCGACCATCACCTATCGGATCGCTATCGGATTGAAGCGGGTAGAGATGCAGTCGGCGGTGGGTTAGCTGATGGATATGGGTCGGATCTTCATCAGGGCGGTCATCCAGCACAGTGATCGGTGGCGACCAGAGGCCACCCCAGATACCGGCATCAGGGCGCTGCGTCAGCCAGATGCCTTTCTCAGGACAGGTGAAGAGGTGAATTCGCCAGTGCACATCGACAACAGGAACTTGTTTACGCAGCTCTTTTGTAACATCGACACTGAATGCAGAGGCGCAAAATGTATGTACTGGGCAGTCACTGCAGTTTGGAGATTTGGCAGAGCAGAGGCTCGCCCCCAGCTCCATCATCAACTGATTCCATGTGGCAGGGTCACCTGAACCATCAATAACCTGCTGAGCCCGCAACCAGAGGGTCTTATCGCGGGCTTCCGGCTCTGCATACCAACGCTTAAGTACCCGTTTTACATTGCCATCGAGCACAGGTGTGCATTGATTGAAACAGAATGATGCAATCGCACCGGCAGTAGAGCGACCAATGCCGGGCAACTTCATAATATCGTCAAAATTAGCTGGGAACTGCCCCTCGAAGTCAGAGACAATCATTTGCGCGGCACGGTGAATAAAGCGGGCACGGCGATAGTAACCCAGCCCCTCCCACGCCTTCAAAACATCATCTACAGATGATGCAGCCAGAGCCTCTAAGGTTGGGAATAGCTCGAACCAGCCGCGATAACGCGGCAACACGGTTTTCACCTGTGTCTGCTGCAGCATGATTTCTGATATCCAGATCTGATAGGGATCGGTTGTTTCACGCCAGGGAAGCTGGCGAGCACTACTGGCATACCAGTGAAGTAGTACCTTACCTGGCCGGTCGGAAAACAAACCTATCCTCAACCACCTCAAAGGTGAGATAAAAACTGACCCGGTCCAGACCCCACGATGATGGCAGCACCTTAAACGGGGCCGCAGCATTGATCGCTTCAACCGCACTATTGTTAATCTGCGGAATCGGACTCGGATTGAGAATCTCTACACCGACCAGATTACCATCTCTCTCAATGGTCAGTTTCATCAGGGCGCGGCGCGCGTCCTGCGGATACTGGTCATAGTTCGCCTGCCCGGGTCGCCACTGCTCCTCAAGAGCACGCACCAGAGCCTGCGCATACGGAGCATACTTGGCCTGACGGGTATTGATCGGAATATCAGCCTCTTTGCTTAGCTTCTGCTTCATGCGCCGCTCGCGCTCAAAATCACGGGAGAGCTGTGACAGCGCCATCGCCGATGGCATCAGATTAGGGAGCGGCACTTTCGATTCTTTTTTGGCGGGCTTCTTACTCTTCTCTATCTTCTTCTGCTTCTTAAGCTGGCTGCTATCGGGAAAAGCGCCACGCTTAGCCATCATGCGGGTACGACTCTCCAGACTGATCGGAGGTGGCGTTTTCGGTTGGCTCGGCGGAGTTGGCCGCTGCGGTTGCTGCTGGCCTGTCACCGGTGCCTTGGCCTGACGGGTAACATTGTCCTCAGCTTTGCTGCTACCACCGGTGGCACTGCGATTGGACATGGTGCGGGCATCTTTCGGAGCTTTTTTGGACAGTGACTTCTTATCATCGAGAAGCACTACATCCATAATCTTCGGCGTATCTTTTTTCGGGAGTGCCCTGTTCTCATCGGCATAGTCGATCATCACCACCAGCAGCATATGCAGGGCGATCGAAGCAATGAATGCGCTGCCAATGCGGCGCTGCTGTGAATTCAGGTCAATTTTTTTCATTAGGGAACTCAAGTCTCGCCGCAATATACCCTGCCAGCACACCATTTAGCCAGCCGGTAATCGTAGAGAGCAGCAGCAGTGGTGGCAGCGCAAAATAGAGCAGGCTCTGCTGAATAAAGAGTGTCTCCACTGTCACAAACTGGGCGACCATATGGGCCAGTGCTCCGAGCAGACTTACACCGACCAGACTGATGCCGGGAATCGAACGCCATGCGGCAAGCATGACAACTGCTGCTACAAGCGCTCCGGCCATACTGATGACAAAGGTCGGTGTAAACAGTGTGCCGATAAAGAAACTTCCGACGACTACCCTGCCGATTGCCAGCAGTAGCGCCGCCCTTGGCCCCAACCAGATCAGTGCCAGCAGTGTGACCAGATTGGCCAGTCCCGGTTTAAACCATGGGCCAAGGCTGGGCAGTGCCGCTTCAAACACGTGCAGACCAACCGCCAGCAGCAGCAGTGCCAGCCAGTTTGCTTTCTGCTGCAGCTCAGCCAGAGGCGGGCGAATTATCTCCTGACTCACAGTTTACTCAACAATAGCATCGAAACGGGATGTCGCACTGCCGCGGATGGTGATCAGAATCCTGTTGGGTACACAGGCGATCATATCTCCGGCGTGGCGATGGGCGCCGGAGTAGACACAGCGCTGAGCCGAACAGGGGGATGAGAGCATGCGCACACCATCTGCATCAAGCAGGATTTCTGAGGTGCCCAATTCACCCTCAATTTGAAAAGATTTGGCTGGCTCGCCTGCCAGTGGCAGCGGATAGGTGGCAAGCAGCACCTTACCGTGATAAACCTCGGCAACGGCCGGCCCGGATGCCACTACCGCCTGCACGATTATCCATGCCGCAGCAATAGCTGCCAGTGAGACGGCAAGCAGGATGCGGTCTGCCAGAGTTCCCTTGAGCAGGGTCAGAAAACTCTTATGCGAGATATGGGGCTTCACTGAATCGACCATGGGCCCTATGGTAGCAGTTCAGTAGCACATGAATCCAATGGAGGGCACATGAACGTCGTGATTACCGGTGCAAATCGAGGCTTAGGGCTCGGTTTTGTAAAACATTATCTGCAACAGAGTGCATCTGTCTGGGCCTGTTATCGCTCGGATGCGGGTGAACTTGCCAGTATAGCGTCGGAGAGACTGCATACCGTCCGTTGGGATGTAGGCAGTGATGAACATCCGCAGGGCGAACTGCCGGAATCGATTGACCTACTCATTAATAACGCCGGTATCTACGGCCCTGGCAAGGATGGGCAGTCACTGAATAAAGTAACCGGCAAGGCGATGCTGGAGGTATTTAATATCGACTGTGTCGGACCACTTAGGGTGGTACAACTGCTGGCCGACAGGGTGATTGTAGCACAAGGGGTGATTGCCAATCTCAGCTCAAAGATGGGCTCTACAAGTGACAACAGCAGTGGCGGCACCTACGCCTACCGCGCTGCTAAAGCCGGACTGGTGATCGTTTCCAAATCGATGGCTGTCGATCTGGCACCCCATGGTGTGCATGTTATTACCCTGCATCCGGGCTGGGTGGCGACAGATATGACCCACAATAGCGGCCTGATCGATGTTGCGACCTCTGTGGCTGGTATGACCGATGTTATTTCAGATGCACGCGATTTTGCTGCGGGCGAGTTTGTAGCATTTGATGCCCAGATTGTGCCGTATTAACCTCCTCCTGATCACCCTGTGCGACGCCTTTGAAAACAGATGCCCGGATATGTGAAATAGTTCACACGCCTTTTCCGGCTAGCGCATGAGAATGCGCCCCAGCTAAGCAGCTGTTACTTTTACAACCATTTCGACTACGATTACTGTTGTAGTTAGCGGTTAATATGTAATATTGCGCAGCTGAAGGGGAGAATATCCCTTTTTTATCTCTTATTTTGGAGGCACTCATGCCTGAAACATCAAATATCCAGGAGTTCATTGATCTCTACGCTATTCCTTGGGGCATCAATATTGTCATGGCTCTGGCGATCTTTATCGTTGGTCGCTGGATTGCCAAAGCGCTACTTAATGTTGTTGATAAAATGCTCAACAAAGCCGGCATGGATCCGATGCTGGTCAGCTTTGTCCACTCGATTCTCAATGCGTTGCTGTTGCTGTTCATCATTATCGCCTCACTGGATCAGCTTGGTGTTGATACCACCTCATTCATCGCTCTGATTGGTGCTGCAGGTCTGGCTGTCGGTCTGGCACTGCAGGGTTCGCTGCAGAACTTTGCCGCAGGCGTACTGCTGATTGTCTTCCGCCCGTTCAAGGTGGGTCACTTTATTGAAGCTGGCGGTGCAACCGGTGTTGTTGAAGAGATCGGTATCTTCAGCACTCGTTTCAAAACAGGTGATAACCGCGAAATCATCGTGCCTAACGGCGCTATCTATAGCGGCACCATCACCAACAACTCCGCCCGTCCAACCCGTCGTATCGATATGGTGTTCGGTATCGGTTATGATGATGATATCCGCAAAGCCAAAGAGATTATGCAGGGCATTATTGATGCCGATGAGCGTATCCTGAAAGATCCTGCGCCGCTGATTGCTGTGGGTGAACTGGCTGACTCCAGTGTCAACTTTAATGTCCGCCCATGGGTTCAATCAGCTGATTACTGGGGTGTTTACTTTGACCTCAACGAAAAGATCAAGATCGCCTTTGATGACAATGGCATCTCCATCCCTTACCCACAGATGGATGTTCATTTAAACAAGCCTGAATAAGTCTGAACTGTCAGATAGAAAAAGGGGCGGTAATCACCGCCCCTTTTTTTGCGCTTGTTATTTTCCGTTATTGATTCGGACCATCCATGGTCCTCACCCTGCGGGCGACCTGTTGGTCGTCCAAACGGCTCTCCTGCCTTTTTGTGATTCGGGCCATCCAATGGTCCTCACCCTGCGGGCGACCTGTTGGTCGTCCAAACGGCTCTCCTGCCTTTTTGTGATTCGGGCCATCCAATGCTCCTCACCCTGCGGGCGACCTGTTGGTCGTCCAAACGGCTCTCCTGCTTATTTGTTCGCGCGCACTGCGAATGAGAGCGCTTCGCCCGGTTCATCCCCGAGACAAGTCACTGCGTGCCATACGCAGTTATCAAGATCCCGCTGTGGCATCAGCAGTACATCTCCGGCATTCAGGATATAAGCATAACCCTTGGCAACCAGATAGGCGGTAAACAGAGCCGAACGATCCATCACCGCTTCAACCAGTTCATGATCAAACTCATCCATATAAGCAGCCAGCCCTGCGCGATCACTTAATAGCTCGGCCAGCTGCAGACGATCTGCAGATTCAGGCAGCAGGCGGGTGATCTCACTGCTGTTGTTCGGATCTGTAATGAAATCGATCAGCGAATCGATCAGTTCAGGCTTGGAGAGTGCTAGCCAGAAGGTGCTTCCCGAAAGCTGTGCAAAAACCACACCATCATGGCCGCGTTCAACATCGTGGTGCATCTGCGCACCACCATTGGGGGCATTAAAATAGACGATTCGCTCTACAAACGCCGGTTCACCACCAACGATCTTCTCCAGCAGCGGCAAAATCACTTCATTCTCTGTGATAGATTTTGATTCGGGAAAGATCGTATCACAAAGTTTGCCTGCCCAGAGCTGACGCTCAGGATCGGCAGCCACATCTTCCATGCACTCCATACCAAATGAGAAACGGAAGCGCAGTGAGGCATCCTCTTCGATAAAAGATAACCATGACGCTTTGCACCAGAGGCTCTCAGCCAGAAGTTCTTCACCCTCTTCAGCATCGAAATAGACCTTCTCAATGCCCTGCTCATCATGCTCTTCAAGTGAAGATGCAACCAAAGGAAAAAGCGGAGATAGGCGAGTGCTGTATGGCGGCTGCTCCAGCAGTGAAGATACCTCATCCGCATCAAGCGTAGCTTCCATCAGCTTGTGTGCGGCATCGATCTCGGACTTCCACGCAGTGACATCGATGATGCCCGGCAGCAAAACAGCCTGATCGTTTGACCAGCGCCTTGCGGTCATATCGGCAGTCGGCATATCAGGGCACTCACCCTGACTCACCCAGCCAAGCTGAAAACCGCGCCGCAATAGCGGCAACCACTGCTGCTTCTCTAAAGAGTCTATCTGTTGTTCATCAGTAACATATCGCATAGCGCGAATCATTCATGATCCGCTGCTATTTGTATATCAATCCACCCTTATCGAGGGCCGGCAGCAAACACCTCATCAGGAACCTGCCCCTTAAACTGGGCCATGGCCTCCTTGATGCTGATGGCAAGCTTCTCGGCATTCTCCATGTAATGCTTGGGGTCAGACCATGTGGTGATCGGGTCGAGTGTCTCCGGCATCTGCAAGCCGAAAATCGGATGGCGCTGATATTTGATATCACTGAGTGCTCCGGAGAGGGCTGCGCTAAGCAAGGTGCGTGTAAGCTCGATATCCATGCGTGCACCATTGGTGCAATCACCACCACTCCAGCCGGTATTGAGCAGCCAGCACTGCACATTACCACTGCGTATTTTCTCACCCAGCATGTTGGCATAGACAGAAGGATTCTGAGCCAGAAATGGCGCGCCGAAACAGGGGCTGAAGGTCGCTTCAGGCTCTTTCACATCCTCCTCGATGCCGGGGATATTGGTCGAATAACCGAGCAGAAAGTAATACATCGCCTGTTCAGGCGACAACTTGGCAATGGCAGGCAACACACCGAAGGCATCAGCAGAGAGCAGTACCATATTTGATGGTTGCGCGGCAACACCGGGCCAGATGGCATCAGGAATCGCCTCAATCGGGTAAGCTGCACGGATATTCTCAGTCAGACTGGTATCCTCGAAATCGAGTCTGCGACTATGAGTATCAAGCCCCACATTCTCAATCAGCGTGCCAAAGCGTTGTGTCGCCTCATAGACCATCGGCTCTTTCTCAGCCGACAGATTTCCGATTCTGGCGTAACAACCGCCCTCGAAATTAAAAACATGATTTTGGCTCCAGCCATGCTCATCATCACCGATCAGCCTGCGTGAAGGGTCGGAAGAGAGTGTTGTTTTACCTGTTCCATCCAGGCCGAGGAAAATGGCCACATCACCACCTTCACCGACATTCGCCGAGGCGTGCAGAGGCAACACATCCTCATCAGGCAACAGATAATTCATAATCGTAAAGATCGAAGTTTTGATCTCACCGGCATAGGAGGTGCCGCCAATCAGAGCAATGCGTCGGCCAAGATGCAGAATCACAAAAGCTTCGGAGTTGGTGCCATCTCTACTTGGCATGGCATGAAAATGTGGCACATGGATAACAGTAAACTCAGGCTCTTTATAGGCAACATCACGCCCCAAATCCCCCGGACGCACATACATAATACGCGCAAACAGCGAGTGCCAGGCATCCTGAGTGATCACACGAATCTGCTTCTCAAAACCGGAATCCGCACCAACAAGAGCGTCTTCCACATATACCTGTTGGCCCTCAAGATAACGCTGAACCCGTTTATAGAGCGCATCAAAACGCTCCTCTGAAAAAGCGCTGGTATAATCACCCCACCACACCTTGTCCCGGCTTGATGGCTCATCAACAATGAACTTATCTTTTACAGCGCGGCCAGTGAAATGGCCGGTGCGTACCACCAGAGCACCCCGGTGTGCCACATGCCCTTCATGGTTACGGATCGCATGTTCATACAGACGTGGTGTTGGCAGATTCCAGTAAACATCTTCCAGGTTCTTCAAACCCAAATGGCTTATCGCCAGCTCTTCGCTAATCTGTTTTTTGTTATAGGGCATACAGCACCCTCCCGAATGAAGACTCTTATTCACCCCCACAGTGAAAGGAGAAGAGAGTGTCATTATCGGATCGGGAGAACAACCGCTAATTATTCAGGTGAAAGATCACTCCACCACAATTGCGGGCTAGCCGGGCAGAAAGCGCTCACTGAACAGGCTGCTATAGGGCAAGCCAAGCTCGTCAGCTGCAGCTTCAGCAGCATCAATCAGTCCCGGAGGGCCACAGAGATAGACATCGGGTTTAATACCTTTGGCAAGATCGGCTTGCAGATCACGTTTGAATGCGTCCACTGGCGAGCCGGTAAAACCCTGCCAGTCAGCCGTCGGTTTCCAGATACAGACTTCAGCAGTGAGATTAGGCACAGAAGCTTTCAGCTCTTCAATCTCATCGATAGCAAACAGATCGGCTTCTGTGGTGAGACCAAAATAGAGATGTGATTCATGGGTCTCCTGAAATTCCGCCATCTGTCGCAACATCGAGAGCATAGGGGCAACACCTGTACCTCCGGCAACAAAACGGCGGGGAGCGATACCGGCCTGATGCAGCAGAAAACTGCCTTCAGGGCCTTTAGTGTTCAGTCTGTCGCCAACTTTGGCACCATCGATAAGCCAGCTGGAGAATTTACCATGTGGCTGCAAACGAATCATAAACTCGAGTTCACCGCTCCAGTTGGGCGCATTGGAGATCGAGTAAGCACGACGAATATCCGTGCCAGGAACTTCAAGCTCCATAAACTGACCCGGTTCAAATTCTGAGTGAACAACACCTGATTCATCAGGCAGAACTTTAAGTAGCAGTCGTCGAACCTGGCCACCCATATCATCGACAGCCAGAACTTCACAAACAGGTTCAGGTACAGGACCAGAGGTGATGTGGGATAGATCGGAAGTGACTTCTACGACCATATCACCGCGTGGATGCGTGCGGCACATCAGAATGCCGCCATGCCCTTCATCCTGTTCAGAGAGAGCCCCAGCACTATGAGATTCCTGTACGTAGTCACCACTTCTGCAGTGACCGTGACAGGCACCGCAGTTTCCTTCATGGCAGACCGCAGGCAGCGTAATATCAGCCTTGGCTGCTGCATCAATCAGATTTTCATCTGCGCCGCAGTCAAAGCTTATTTCTTTATCGTCCTGAGTAATCAAGCGAATGGAGTGAGAACCGGTCATCGGATTATCCTTTGCGAAATATCGTTATGCGTATCAACTAAAGGGGAGCGGAACGGGTAACCCCCGTTCCGCTCTGTTTCTTTATGCAGCCAGAGCTGCAGCCAGATCAGCTTCCGGCGTGGTGTTGGCTTTGATATCAAAAGCCTCTACCAGTGTATTAAGCACTGGCGGTGTGATAAACGCAGGCAGTGTTGGCCCAAGGGTGATGCCCTTGATGTTCAGCGCCAGCAGCGTCAGCAACACTGCTGCTGCCTTCTGCTCGAACCACGAGACAAACAGCGAGAGTGGCAGCTCATTAACTTCGCACTCAAAGGCATCGGCCAGAGCCACTGCAACCTGAATGGCTGAGTAGCTGTCATTGCACTGACCCATATCCAGCAGACGCGGGATGCCACCGATATCGCCGTGATCGGTCTTATTGAAACGGTACTTGGCGCATCCCAGTGTCAAAATCACACTATCCTTCGGCGTCTGATCAACAAGATCGGAGTAGTAGTTACGGCCTGAAGCAGCACCGTCACAACCGCCAACAAGGAAGAAGTGTTTGATTGCACCGGCTTTCACCGCATCAATCACAACATCGGCAACACCAAGTACGGCATCACGGCCGAAACCGACAGTGATGGTCTCCTCTTCAGAGTCTGCAGCAAAACCTGGCATGGCATTGGCAGCCTGAATCAGGGTTGAGTAGTCATGGTTCTCAATATGACGCAGACCCGGCCAACCCACAGGGCCGGCAGTGAAGATGCGGCGACGATAAGAGGCTGCAGGTTCGATAATGCAGTTGGAGGTCATCAGAATCGGGCCGGGGAAGTTGGCAAACTCTGTCTGCTGATCCTGCCATGCACCGCCGTAGTTACCGGCCAGATGTGTATGTTTCTTCAGTTCAGGATAGCTGTGTGCAGGCAACATCTCACCATGGGTGTAGACATTAATGCCTGTGCCTTCGGTCTGTTTCAGCAGCGCTGCCAGATCGGCCATATCGTGACCACTGACCAGAATCGCTTTACCGGCAACCGGAGAGATGCGCGCTGCTGATGGTTCAGGTGTACCGAACTTGCCGGTATTACCTGCATCAAGCATGCCCATCACTGTCAGATTGGTATGACCGAGCGCCAGAGCCTGACCTACCAGCGCATCAACATCAGTCGGATCACTGGCCAGGAAATCCATGGTGCTTTCAATATTAGCATATACCTCATCACTCTGCTCATCGAGCATCAGTGCGTGATAAGCATAGGCACATACACCCTTTGCGCCATAAAGGATCAGGGCACGCAGACCGACGATATCTTCACCGACTTCTGCTTCACCGGCACGAACCGATGCCATCTCAGCCTGAGCCAGCAGCTCATTGGTCTCGGTTGGAATATCCCAGGCAGCAGCACCACTGAGTTCTTCTATAGCTACACCCTGCGCTGTGGCGGCATCTTCATAAGCCTTCTTCACAGCCGCACGAATCTCTGCAGCTTCAACCAGCATGCTGGTAAAACGGGCCGGATTGAAGTTCACATTGGTTAGCGTGGTAAACATGGAGTAGAGAATAAATTTACCGGCATCATTGCTGCCAACACCGAGGTCACGAGCACGTTTGGCGTACTGGGCGATACCTTTAACGGCATGGATCAACAGATCCTGCAGATCGGATGTCTGCGCATCCTTGCCACAGTTTCCTACTGCGGAAGCACATCCATTAATGCCATCGGCACGGGATGTTTGTTCACATTGATAACAAAACATAAGCAGCTAACTCCTCTTTTTATAAATAGTTGTAAGTAACTCTCTCTGCCTGGCAAAAACACGGTTCTGCTACAGTAGAATCACTAATAATCTGATGCCCTTCACTTTCTCTAAAGATGCATTGGCAGTGCAAGTTAGAGATGGCGCGAAAACATGTCAACAAAATATATCTTTAAATTCCGGTCTGAAATTTTGACCTGCAGAAGATGAAAGAGCCTTTAAACATCTGGAGTTTGCATAATATATAAACTGAATATACCTTCAGCTCATGCAGCTCACCTCATACACCGATTATTCGTTACGCGCCTTGCTCTATATCGGCAAACATCCGGATCGGCTGGTAACGGTTTCCGAGATCACCGAGCATTATGGTGTTTCGAGAAATCATATGGTGAAGGTGGTACATAATCTGGGGACTCACGGTTTTATCCAGACTGTACGCGGCAAATCCGGCGGCATGCGCATGGCCAAAAAACCGGAAGAGATCTTTATTGCCGATGTAGTACGCCTGACCGAACCGCATATGAATATTCAGGAGTGTTTCTCGCGCGAAACCAACACCTGCCCCCTGATCGACAACTGTCATCTGATGGGTGTATTGTACAAAGCACGCCGTGCCTTCATGAAGGTGCTGGAGGAGCAGTCGCTAGCCGACATGCTGTAAAATCGTCAGCGCTAACACATACCCTCCACCCTTCCTAATTCAAGTAAATTTCCAGCTGACTTTTGCACCCTTTTTGTCTATGCTTAAGGTAGTCATCGATATAGTGAGGGGCAGATATGCAACAGCTGCCAACAATTAGAAACTCCTTTTCTTTTGCTATAAGATTTTTCTTATTGGCCAGCCTTGTCTTAATCCATTCAACGGCCAATGCGGGTGATTTCTGGGAATGCTTTAATTCAACCTGCCATCCTGCTGCTCAAGCCTGTTCTCAGTCAGTATGCCCTCCTTCAAGTTCTGGTAGCTGCTCAAGCAGAGGCTGTGGCGACATCTATGACTTTAAATGGTCGGCATGCGGCGGATGGATGTGTCCTACTGTAACCAGTCTTGCTGATGACGATCCATGTTCTGAAGTACTTAAGCAAACTGCAATGGGCTGCTTTGGAGGTTGCTGGTCAAAAGATGAGAATGAAGCAAGCTCATGTTCCAGAGCGTGCAAAACAACTGCTCAGGGTAGCTATAAGGCCTGCCAGGCCCGCATTGCCAAAGGAGAAGATGCGGTAACCGTTCGCAATGAACTACTCATGCATGTAAAACAGCCAAAACCGAAAAAAATATTTTTCGTCGGCAAGGTCAATAATAAATCCTTTTTTGAGCGCAGAATCGACAATGCAAAGCGCGGTTTTGACCATGTATTCGGTAAATACGACATGGCGACAGCATCTGAAAACGCCACGTTCTACACTGGCTTGTGGACTGCTGGTGCTTTTGCGGCCGGCACCATGACTTTAGGCACAAGCGTTATCATTGTTGGAGGTGTCACGCTTGTTGCCAGCAGCCTGGATAATTTCGTCAAGGCATCCAGTGAAACACTTGATGTGGGGCAGGCCGCAGCAAAAGGCGTTCGCGAAGGGACATTGGATGCAAGTACAAGCGTAGTCATTGATCTTGCCACAGGAAAAGTGATCGGCTGGGTTGGCAAAAGCGGCAAGGTCATCTTGCGTAGCAGCAGACCTGCAGCAAAAGCCATCGGGAAGTTTGCAGCGAAGTCCCGCATGGGGGCCGCGACGGTTTCACTTATTGATGACGGTATTAAATTAGGACGCAAAGCAGCAAAATCAAATCTTGCCGACAGAGTTCTGGTCACCAAATTGGATGATGAGGGTCTCAAGCATCTCACCAGAATGGATGCGTTTATGGAAGGTATTGAGACTGGCACTGGCAATTCAGTTTCTGGCCTTGTTCAAAGCTGGACGACTGAAGAATACGAGACATACATGAAAAAACCGGGAAAACTCCGAAATAACACTCCTCCGCCTAAAAGCTCCATGTTAATCCGCTATGCGAGCAGGCCATTTCAATGATTAGGTATCCCGCTCTGCTTTTATGCATCAGCGCACTCTTCTGCCTGCTGGCAGAAACCTCTGTTTCATCTGAACAGAAGTTGAACATCTTGAGGCTTGATAATCCCATTATAATTGATGGTGAGAAAGCACCAGATGATGTCAATCGGGCTATCTTAGCGCTGGTTCTCAAGCTGAGAGGTTACAGTGAGCATGATGCTGCTGATATCGGTGTTCGCTTTAGTAAAGCAGCCCTAGGAAATATCCCCAACAAGATGGAACTACTCGATGGTCTCGTCCTTCAAGATGTCCAGTTTTCTCTGCTAATGCCGGGAGCCCCTCCTGGGAAAGGGCGCAGAATGGCCGGCCAGTTGTTGTTTGAAAATGAGTTCTTTATGCGTGCAGAGCTGGCTTTTGCCATTGATTATCAAGCAGAAGGTGACGGTCTTATCATCAAAGGGGCAGGTGTTGGAGAAAACTCACCCATGCCTCCTCATGTCTCATCCCTCATCGTTCCTTCTGAAAAGGTTCCAGCTGACTTCTGGCAACAATATCCCGGCTGGCAGGATACGCTTGTCTTTGCTCTTAGTAAGCGGGTAAAACTAGATCAGCCCAATTCCATCCAGAAAGGCACCCAGAATTACCACATATTTCATTTTATCCATGAACACCTGCCAAGGAATGACTGGACTGGACTGGTCACACATGACGATGCACAAGGAGTCAAAGGTGATACTGGCAATGTGGAACAGAAAAACTGGGATGGATGGCGTGTACTGGTGGCTAAACGAGCCCTTGATCTGAGATCTGGAAAGCCACTTTACTTCAAAACGCTTTATGCCCCGACGGCTACCGGCATCAAAGAGATGAATGGAAAAATGCTTCAGCTCTTTACCTTCACACCGATGAATGGCGGCCAAGTCATCATAAACGCAACAGATTCGACTACTGGCATTGATGCTACAACTGTAAAGTCATCGGTCGATGATGCTCAGAAAAAGGTCAACCTAGCGCTAAACAGGCCTACCCTTGTCAGCTCTACAAGTATCTATTCCAAACATAAGGATATTACTAAAGATGGTGGCGGTGCTGTTGATGGCGACAAACACAGAGGCATGTATGGATTCCACACCAACAAAGAGAACTCCCCATGGTGGCAAGTTGATCTGGGCGAAGGTGCCGTGATTCAGGAGATCAAGGTGTATAACCGGGCTTCCGACGCTGGTCGCGCCCGTACCATGCGTGTTCTACTCTCTGATGACGGCAAGATGTGGCGTCAGGTGCATGATCAGGGAGGAAAGTCGTTCAGTACGCTGAAAGTCCCCCTCAATCGTGTCTCTGCCCGATATCTCAGGCTTCAATTATCGGAGAAGAACTGGTTCCATCTTGATGAGGTTGAAGTTCTGGGGACGCGTGGAAATTCCGTTAGTCAGAGTCAACCTTCAGAAAAAGAGAGCACAGCGCCCCCCGCTGGTCACTGGTCGAGTTCGGAATGGAAGGCGAGGCTCGATTTCTGGCAACAGGATGATCGACTACTCAGTTATTATAGAACCGATAATGACACCGGCTGGCTCTGGGCATCCAAATCAGGGAATGCTTTTGACGGATGGTGGGTTGAAAGCAGCTCCAATGAGAAATGTGCCAGCCAAAAGGGGGGGACATATTACTGGGGCAAGGTTCGCCTGAGCTTTACCGGTGACCGCATGTCCGGGGTGTGGGGGTATTGCGACAAGCCGATGACGCGTAAGTGGTCGGGAACCCGTTTGAGCAATGCGTTGAAGCATGACAAAGAGCCGAGATGGGAGTTGTTTAGCAACGCCTCAGCAAAGCCCAAAGAACAGGATAACGGGCGGAAAACCCGGATGATACCGGGGAAGATGTCACCGCTCAGTGATGATGGGCGTGTGCGGCTTGAAGTTATCGATCCCAAGGAGGGGTTCAGGTTAATCAATGAAATCGTCGGTTACTCATTCTTACCAGCATTCGACAATTGGCGGATCGCCAAACCGGAACCCACGGGACGGATCATCATTCGGGATCAGGGGAGCTGTGCCATGAGTTTTGTTCCGGGGAATCTGGTTCCAGGCAACCCCGGCACTTCACTAACGCCAAGGCAGCTTGAAAAGCACTGGTTCCAACAGATGGTTCAGGGCGGTGACAGCAGCATCAGCCGTAGTTCATTCGGCCCTGTTACGATCGCTGGTTATCCCGCTTATTTTGGCTCGTATGACACAAATGAGGGGGCTTTAAAGAGCTATTTCATCAAGCTTCCACACACCTATCTGGTTGCCGGTTTTAAATGTGACGGCAAGCAGCTCAACAGCCAGTTAGCCAAATTTGAAAAGGCTTTAACTACATTAAAGGCCCTGCCAGGTGCAAAAGCACCCAAGCCAACAGCCGCCGCAACTGCACCGGACTCAAAAACTCAGACCGCAGCCATTGCCAAACCCGCAGTATCGGCAAAACCCGGCACATTGAGTAAAACTTTTGCCGAGCCCGGCTTTGGTTACACCATGCCCTATCCGGACAACTGGCACTATGCGAAAGAGAAGCCTTGGACTGTTGTATTCTCAGGTGCAAATGGAACTGATAGTTATTTTACCACGGTAACCGTCCAGAATATTTCAGCACAAGAGTATCCCGACATGCAGGCAGTGATTGCCGATCTGAAATCACAACTGGAGCAAGGAGCAAGCCCTTCACGCTGGCTCACCACCCTTGCCTATCTGCATATGGATGATGGTGGTAATGTGATCGGCAAACAGTTCCTCATGGAGTTCACCCTGCAGGGAGAGAAGATGCGGCGCATCGGCGTGCTCATCCCTCGCGACAAACTCGGTCTCTATCACTACTGGAGCTATACCGCCCCGGTTGCGCTGTATAACAGCAACCTTGCATTGGCTGAAAAGATACGTAACGGCATTGTGCTCACGTCAAAATAAGAGAAGACTACATTAACCTCTATCTTTGAGTTTCAACTGCTGGAACACCTCATCGGCATGGAAGGATGAGCGCACCAGTGGCCCGGAGGCGACCATGCCGAAACCTTTCTTCTCAGCGATATATTTGAAATCATCGAACTCTTCTGGCGACCAGTACTTCATCACCGGATGATGTTTTTCACTGGGGCGCAGATACTGGCCGATGGTGAGAATATCGATGTTCGCCTCGCGCATATCGTCGAGTACCTGCAGCACCTCATCACGCTCTTCACCAAGTCCCAGCATAATACCGGACTTGGTCACCACATTTGGATCGAGCTCTTTGGCACGCTGCAGCAGACGCAGGGATGTGAAGTAACGTGCACCCGGACGTACTGAACGGTAGAGCCGAGGCACGGTTTCCAGATTGTGGTTGAAGATGTCCGGGCCAGCTTCGATGATCGTATTCAGGCAGGAGTCAGGTTTACGCTGAAAATCGGGGGTGAGAATTTCAATGGTCACCTCCGGCTGACGGGCTTTTAACTCCCGGATCACAGTCGCATAGTGGCCTGCACCACCATCTTTGAGATCATCACGATCCACCGAAGTGATCACCACATGTTTAAGGCCAATCTCAGCCACAGCTGTAGCCAGATTCACGGCTTCATCAGGATCAACTGGATCAGGCTTGCCGGTAGCCACATCGCAGAAAGCACAGGTACGGGTACAGACACGACCAAGAATCATGAAGGTCGCCGAACCCTGTTTCCAGCAGCCACCGATATTGGGGCAGGAGGCCTCTTCGCAAACGGTATTCAGCTTGAGTTTGCGCATCATTTCGGAAATAGACTTGTACTCGCGCGACATCGGCGCACGCACCTTCAGCCATTTCGGCTTGCCAATCATCGGCTCGCCTGGCGTTTCAACCTGAATCGGAATCACTTTTCTGCTCATGGCGGCATGCTAGCGAATCAGGCTGCTACGTACATCCACCCTGTTTTATGGATTTACGTGCGTTCAGAGCTCTTTATTGGCAGTCTTCGCCATGATTTTTCCTGCAATTCTGCAGGCATGGAGTATATCAATGAGTTTTTCCTGTTTTATTAAACTGTTTGTGGCGGCAATCGTCATTTCTACGCTGGGAAGTTACGCTATCCAGCTGGTCGGACTGGATACAATCCACCCCTCATCACTGTTTGCCAGTGGCCTGACTCTCGGTACGATTTTTGGTGGTCTGCTCGTGGCACTCTACCCTTCCAAAGAGGGTGCTGGCACAGCAACAGAGAGTGGCACCAGCAACATCTATGTCGGCAATTTACCATTTAATGTTGGCCAGGAAGAGATCAAAAACCTCTTCTCACCTTTTGGTAATGTCGTGGATATCCGTCTTGTAAAAGATCGTCGCAGCCGTCGCTTTAAAGGTTATGCCTTTGTCGAAATGAACACGCCCAATGCCAACGCTGCCATTGAACATCTCAACGACACCGATTATGCCGGCCGCACCCTGCGCGTTAATGAGGCAAAGAAGAAAGAAGACAGTTAAATTCAGACCATTGTCTCGTCCTAAAATACGTTGACGTTTTTTTATTCAAGCCGGCTGCCAATGGCAGTCGGCTTTTTTATGCACCTCTTCGGGTGTTTTCATTCCCAGGCTGAGGTGCGGCCTGAGTCGATTATATGC